>JANOJI010000169.1:0-2227 GCA_031408175.1 Ilumatobacteraceae bacterium | reverse complement strand
GCGGGGCCGCAAGCGCAAAGGCACCAAGTACTTCGGGCCATACGCCCATGCCTACGCAATCCGCGACACGCTCGATCTGTTGCTGCGCAGCTTTCCTATTCGAACGTGCAGCCCTGGCAAGTTCAACGAGCATCAGCGGTTGGGTCGTCCGTGCCTTCTGTTCCACATCGAGAAGTGCAGCGGACCCTGCGTCGGCGAGATCAACGAGCCCGACTACCGACAGCTGGTGACCGAGCTGTGCGACTTCCTGGAGGGTGACACCGACGAGATCGTCAAGCGCCTCGATGCCGAGATGAAGTCGGCCGCGCATGAGTTGGAGTACGAGCGGGCCGCTCGCGTACGTGACCGGCTGAGTGCCGTGCATCGGGCGATCGAGAAGCAGCAGATGGTCGCCGAACGCAGCGAAGACATCGATGTGATCGGCCTGGCCGACGATGATCTCGAAGCTGCGGTGCAGATCTTCTACGTACGCAAGGGTCGTGTCGTCGGGCGCAAGGGTTTCGTCGTCGACAAGGTCGAGGAGCTCAGCCCCGGTGGGCTGATCGATCGCATCCTCGAGGAGTTGTACGGCGACGAGCCGCCGCTCGGTGTCCCGAAGCAGGTCTTGGTTCCCGTGGAGCCCGAGGACTTGGCGACCTACGAGGAATGGCTCACGCTCATGCGCGGCTCGCGGGTGCAGATACGCGTGCCGATGCGCGGCGACAAGCGCAACCTGCACGAGACGGTGACGCGCAACGCCAAGGAAGAGTTCATGCGCCACCGGCTGCGTCGGGCCGGCGACCACAACGCCCGCAGCCGGGCCCTGACCGAGTTGCAGGACCTGCTCGCGCTACCTGAGGCGCCGCTACGCATCGAGTGCTACGACATGGCGCACCTGCAGGGCAGCGACTACGTCGGCTCCATGGTCGTGGTCGAGGACGGCCTGCCCAACAAGCGCGAGTATCGCCGATTCAAGATCAAGGATGTGCCCGGCAACGACGACTATGCCGCGATGGAAGAAGTGCTGACCCGGCGTCTGACGGCCTACCTCGACGAGCGTGATCGTCCATTGACCGAGCTCGGTCAACGCCCCGGCAAGTTCTCGTATCCGCCGCAGCTACTTCTGGTCGACGGCGGCAAGGGTCAGCTCGCCGTTGCCGAACGAGTCGTCCGGTCGCTCGGACTGTTCGACGAGATCCCGATCGCCTCACTTGCAAAACGATTCGAGGAGGTCTACACCCCCGGTCGTAGCGAACCGGTCGAGGTACCGCGCGGCAGCGAGGCGCTGTTCATGCTGCAGCGGATTCGCGACGAGGCTCACCGCTTCGCCAACACGTTCCACCGCGAACTTCGAGGCAAGCGAATGACCACCAGCTCGCTGGATGGCATCCCCGGTCTTGGTGAGGCACGCAAGAAGAAGCTGGTGTTGGTCATGGGCGGGGTCAACGCGGTCAAGAAGGCGTCACTCGACGAATTGAAGGCGCAGTCGTTCCTCCCCGACGCAGTCGCCGAAGCCATCCACGCCAAATTTCACCAAGCAGCCGATGCTTGACCTCAGTTCGTCCATCGTTCTGTGTCAGCTCATGGAACGACCCGTCGGTCAAAGAGCTGACACGGAAGTCAGCACAGCGCCGCCTAACTGCTCGGCGCTCGTGTCGAAGAATCGAGAGCCCTTTTCGCTACGTGTCGTTCTGGGGCTGCCCGATTCGACCGAAGCTATCCTTCGACGAGTGGTGCGCCGTACGCTCGATGCGTGAGCGACGAAGGTTTGTGGGAGACCCATGCGGCGTGGTGGATCGAGGGTTTCACCGAAGGCGCTGATCCGGAATATGAGGAGCAGATCCTGCCGCTTGCTGCGGCCGAGCTGGCCGAGGCGAAGCGGGTGCTCGATGTCGGCTGCGGGGACGGCCAGATCAGCCGACTCGCCGGTCGCTTGGGTGCCGACGTCATCGGAATCGACCCGACGTGGAACTGTGTCAGCGTTGCCGCGCAGCGCGGCGGCGCAACGTTCGCCCGAAGCGAAGCAGCGGCATTGCCTTTTGCGGATGCCAGCTTCGATGCGGTCGTCGCATGCCTGGTGTTCGAACACATCCGCGAGGTCGACGCTGCCATCGCCGAAGTGGCGCGGGTTCTGCAACCGGGCGGCCGGTTCTGCTTCTTTCTCAACCATCCATTGCTGCAGACGCCGAACAGCGGATGGATCGACGACCACGTGCTCGACCCTCCCGAGCAGTACTGGCGGATCGGC
>JANOJI010000167.1:0-2706 GCA_031408175.1 Ilumatobacteraceae bacterium | reverse complement strand
GGCCGACTCGTCGAAGGCCAGATCACCACGAACTGGAAACAAGCCCTCGAGCAACTCGCCCTCGTCTACCCCGACCGCATCAACCCACACATCTAAACACCATGACCACGCCCGCTTACACAAACAACTTGACAGGCTCGCCGACCGCGATCATCAGATCACCGCCAACCGGACGCGTACGATCTGTCGCCTGCACGCTCTGTTGTGTCTGCTCATCGAGGGCGGCACCAGCCGGGCATTGACCGCCGACAAAGCACAACAACTGCTGGTCAAAGTGAACATCGACGGCCCTGTCACACGCGAGCGGGTCGCCGCCGGCTATCAGCTGCTCGACGAGATCGCCTTACTCGATGCGGCACGAGCCGAGGTTCGCAAACGCACTGCAACGGTGATCGCCGCCACCGGAACCACCATCACTGACATCCACGGCATCGGCCCGCTCACAGCAGCAATCATCATCGGTCGCGTCGGTGACATCCACCGCTTCCCAACCGCCGGCCACTTCGCCCGTCACAACGGCACCGCACCGATCGAAGCGTCATCCGGACCGAAGAAACGGCACCGGTTGAACCCGCGTGGTGACCGCCAGTTGAACCACGCGATCCACATGGCTGCCGTCACCCAAGTCGGTCACGACACACCTGGGCGCACCTACTACCTCCGCAAACAACAAGAAGGCAAGACCCGCAAAGAAGCACTGCGCGCGCTCAAGCGACAAATCAGCGACGCCGTCTACCAACGCCTCCTCGACACCAACCGCAGCTGACTACCGGGCCCTCGAGCTCGGCCCTCGACGAGCGAGTGGGCCCGGGAGGACAGCGCGAGGACGACACTGAATCCAGCGTGGCCGGCATCACACCTCACACGACCCGGCTCTTCGGAACAGTCACTCCCGAACCCGACAACACGCTAACCAGGAGCCACCGACACGATCACCGGTCGGCCGACCTCGGCGCGCCCGCGAACGCTTCCAAAGTCACTCTTGACACAAAGAGGATTCGTTATGGATCGGGTTGGCAAGAGACCGCCGCGGGTTGTGTGGACACCCGGCAGTCACGAGGCGACGGCTAGGGACTGTCAGAAATTTTGTGTGAGTGGCGTGGTCTGAGCGTCCGCGGCTGGAAGGGCTGTGGCGGAAAGGATCACTTCCATGACCACGAGCAGGAATGAGAGCGGGGGTGGGTTGGTGCCGGCGTCGCGTAGCGTGCCGGTGGTGGCCGACTCGTCGGAGATGCGTGATTGGGCTGAGCAACTCGTTGCCCGTGCCCGCAACGAAGGCATCGAACTCACGGGTGACAACGGCTTGCTGACGGCGATGGTCCGTCAGGTGTTGCAGACCGGGTTGAACGTCGAACTCGCTGAGCATCTCGGCTATGAACCCTACGCGGCGCAAGGCCGCGGGTCGGGCAACAACCGCAATGGCAGCTATCCGAAAACGATCACGACCGAGATCGGCCAGGTCGACATCGATATGCCGCGTGACCGGCTGGGCACGTTCGAACCAGCGACGATCCCCAAACACACACGCCGTTTGGACGGCGTGTCGGGCAACGTCATCTCGTTGTACGCGAAGGGGATGACGACCGGCGACATCCAAACCCACCTCGAAGAGATCTATGGCACCGAGATCAGTCGCGAGACGATCTCCAAGATCACCGATCAGATCGTCGAGGACATGCTCGCCTGGCAACACCGCCCGCTCGACAGCGTCTATGCGGTGTTGCTGATCGATTGCATCGTGGTCAAGATCCGCGGTTCCCAAGTCGCTAACAGGCCTGTCTACGTGGCCATCGGGGTCAACATGGACGGCGAACGTGACGTCCTCGGACTGTGGGTCGGACCGAGTGGTGGTGAGGGTGCCAAGCAGTGGGCGACGATGCTCACCGAGCTCCGCAACCGTGGCCTGGCCGACGCGTTGATCGTCTGCTGCGACGGTCTCAAAGGGTTGCCGGAATCGATCCGGACGACGTGGCCCGACGCGACCGTGCAAACTTGTGTCGTGCACCTCGTTCGCAACACGTTGCGCTACGTCTCCAAGAAGTACTGGTCGACGATCACCCGCGAGATGCGCGAGATCTACACCGCCCCGAGCTTGCCGGCCGCGGAGATGTTGTTCGCCGAGTTCGCCGCCCGTTGGCGAGAGCAGTACCCGGCGATGATCAACTCGTGGGAGAACACCTGGAACGAGTTCATCCCGTTCCTCGAGTTCCCACCCGAGCTCCGCAAGATCGTCTACACGACCAACGCCATCGAGTCGCTGAACGCCCGCTTCCGGCGAGCGGTCAGGCATCGAGGACACTTCCCCAACGAGCAAGCCGCGTTGAAAGTGCTCTACCTCGTCGCCAACCAAAACAGACCAAACCGGGCCGACCTCGTCGGCCACATCAACGGATGGAAGACCGTCCTCAACGCCTTGACCATCCACTACGGCGACCGAATCAACGGCACCTACTAACAATGACTATCACGACCGTTTACACAGAAAATCTGACAGTCCCGCGCCTTGGATCGTGCCGTGGACCCTCATCCCCGCCCGATCACGGCACCACTCCTCCGCGCGTCGTTGCGCGTCGGCGAGATCGACGAACGTCTCGCCGGCAAAGAACGAGCCACGCACGAACGGCACCACCCGCTCCACTCGTGGCTTGTCTTGCGGACTACGGACCCGGGCCGGGTCGCCGACGAACCCGCGCGACGGGGAGTACT
>JANOJI010000030.1:0-7931 GCA_031408175.1 Ilumatobacteraceae bacterium | reverse complement strand
ATCACCCGCGCCGCCATCAACGAGGGCTTCGACTCGACGCACATCCCGAGCTACGGACCGGAATCCCGCGGTGGTACGTCGTATGCCGACGTCCACGTCGCGGTGAACGAGGTGCTCGCCCCAGCGGCGCCGCATCCCCATCTCCTGGTGGCGTTCAATGCTCCCAGCCTCGCCAAGTTCGGCCCGACCGTGCGCCCCGGTGGCATCATCATCTACGACAGCTCGGTCATCGGCGCGATGCCGGACACGCTGGCGGACGGGGTCCGCGTCGTCGGCGTGCCCTTCGCCGAAGTGGCCAAGGAGCTCGGCTCGGTGCTCGTCAAGAACGTCGTCGCCCTCGGCGCCCTCCAGGGCGTTACCCAGATCTTCCCGAAGGCGACGTTCCTCGCTGCGATACGCACCGCGCTCAGCGGCAAACGAGCCATGGTCGCCCTCAACGAGCAGGCCTTCGAGCGGGGTGCCAACCTGTCGGCCGAGCTCGCCAATCGATAGCCCAGACGCGCTCGACTCGCGCGAATGCTGCAACTCGTCGGCGGAAGTCGATCGTGTCGTCGCCCGCTACGGCGGCGACGAATCCGTCGTTGCCTACGAAGGCGCAGACGAGGTCGTGACGAGACCTTCGGCCCTTGGATCCGGTGAGGGCACGACTCAGGATGTAGTCATGGCGCGTCGAGCTGTTGTAGCAGAGCTTGACGCAGTGACACTCCTCGAGGCGACGGATCATGACTCTGCCGTCCATTCCGAGTTCCGTCAACCGTTGCCCCGCCTGACGAGGAAGGTGTTCAGCGACCTGGCGATCTGGATGATCGGGCTCGGGTTGTTGATGGGGGTCTCTTTCCCGTTCTTCGTCATCGCGTTCGGGGTCCCTTCCAGATATGCCCTGACACCTCGCTTCTTCGTGGCCACCATCAGCGCCGGGCTGGTCGTGGGGGCCACGAATCAGTACCTGTCACGTTTGGTGGTCCGCTCACGGTTGCGCTACATGCAATCCAAGATGGCCCAGGTTGAAGGAACGCTGCGCTACGCCATCTACGCCGACAACGCCGGCGCTTGCACACCGGAGACGTGTTCGATCCCGGTTGATTCCGACGACGAGCTAGGCGAGGCCGCAGCATCGTTCAATCGCCTCGTCGAAGCACTCGCCGCGTCACAGCGAGTGACGCAGGTGGCGCGCCGCTTTGCGACGACGCTCTCGTCATACATCGACCTCACGCCGCTGGTCGACGCGTCGCTGGGCGAGCTACAAGCGGCGGCCGAGTGCAATGCGTCGGCGTTGTGCATCGTGCGCGAAGGAGAGTTGGTGACCATCGCATCGAACGGAATCGTCGACGCCGCGCAACTCGCCGCTAGCGACCTGGTCCAACGTTCGTACCGCACACTCGACACGATCAAGGTGGATCTGCCTGAGGACATTCGCCTCGATGGCGGAGTGGTCACGTTCCGACCTCGTTCGGTCGTGGCGTATCCGCTGCACATCCGCCTCGTCCCGATCGGGGTGGTCCTGTTGGCGTCGAACCAGCAGATCAGCGACGAGAGAGAACAACTGATCCAGCATCTGCTGCCGAGTTTCGCCGTCGCCTTGAACAATGCCCTGAGCCACGAACGTCTGCAACGCGTCGCCGCCATCGACACCCTGACAGGGCTCTACAACAGGCGATTCGGGCTGGAGCGTCTGAGCCAGGAGTTCAGCCGGTCGGTCCGATCGAAGGAGCCCCTCGGGGTGATCCTGTTCGACATCGACCATTTCAAGGAGGTCAACGACACGTACGGGCATCAGACCGGAGATCACGTCCTGAGGGTCATCGCCGACGTTGCCAAACACGTCCTTCGCGAGGGCGACACCCTGATGCGATACGGCGGTGAGGAGTTCCTCGCCGTGCTTCCCGGTGCGGGCGAGGTCGACGTGCGCGGCTTGGGCGAACGGATCCGGCGCGTGATCGAATCGAGCGTGATCACCGATGCCGCCGCCGAGATACTTGTCACGGTCAGCCTTGGTGCGATTTCGTTCCCGACGATCAACGTGACCGATCTCGACGACCTGATCCGCCAGACCGACGCGGCGATGTACAACGCCAAGAAGTCAGGCCGCAACCGCCTGACCTTCGCCGAGGGCTGAACACTCCGGGCATCGCGCCGCGCGATCTTCTGATCGCGGTGTCATCGACTTGCGACCGCGCCAATCCGCCAGCGCTCCATGTGCCCAGTTGAAATCCTCAGTGTCTGTCCGACCCGCGCTCGGGAGTGCGCTCTGGGCTGCGATCACGATCGCACTCGCTCGCCAGCGTGGCCGATCGACGGTAGCGATCGCGGTTGGGTCAAGCAGATCTCAGAACGCGAATACTCTGAGCCAAGGGGGTTGGAGTGGGCATCAAAGTGATCGTCGAGTTGAAGGCGAAGCCGGGTCAGCGCGATGAGCTCGTCAGTCTGATCGAACGAATGATGGACGGACCACCGATGCCCGGATCACTTGGTGCCACGTTCTACAAGGCGGTTGACGATCCCGACATGCTGGTCGAGATCGCCGAATGGGAGTCCGCCGCCGCCCGGGAAGCGGTCATGAACGAGCTCGAAGCCACCGGCGGATTTGCACCGATGATCGAACTCTTGGCCGCCCCGACGAGGGCCACGTTGGTCGAGCCGCTGCGCTGAAGGCGGGAGATCGCTTCGCTCAATGTCTTTGACCTGGCGAGCACCTCCGCCTCGAGCTCGCCGACGGGACCGGCCACGGCGTCCAGATCTGGGCCGGTCGTGGTCGAGTGTGAGAACGACTGGGCGTCGACGAAACCGGTTCCAAACTGAAAGCGATCCTCGAGTCCCAGCCACGTTGAGTTCGACGGGCCCGGTCGTCGGATTGTCAGTCGAGCGCTGCTATCAGTTCGGTGATCGGTGGCCGCGCATCAGGAGTCGATGGGAGCGATAGGTACCGCAGCGTGCCGTCGCGACCGACGACAGCGTCGGCGCCGAGCTGGTGGATGTCCTCGGTCGGCCGGCGTAACCGGCGACCGGCGCGCATGAGCCGGAGGTACATCCGAACGGTCCCCGCCGACCACACCTGACGGTTGCTGCCGCGTTCGGCGCCAAGCAGTTGGTACAGCCTGCGGTCACGATCGGTGACGACGTCGAAGGTCAGACGGAGGTGCTCTCGATAGGCGGCCAGGCGATGTGGGGTGGCGAAGGTGACAACGGCGATCGTGGCGTCACCGAACTGGTCGAGGTGGTCGCGCACGGCGATCACGTGTTCTTGGCAGGGCAGTCAAGCGAGGTGCCGGTGCAGGATCAGCACGAGTGGCCGGCCACGCATCTCGGCGGTGCGCCACGGCCGACCCTCGTGGTCGACGAGCTCGATGGCTGGGAACGGTTCGCCGACGTTGAGGGTCATGTCGCGTGTCCAACCTGGGCGACATTCATGACGTCACCCAGGCGAGGCCGAGGCGATCGGCGGATTGTTCGATCGCGGCGACGAATCGATCGATCGACCCATCGCACGCATCGAGATCTCGGGGGCCGAGGAGCAGCACGTGTCCGCTGTCGGTTTCGGCGACGACCACCGGCGCCCGCCCACCGGCAGCAGCGCGGATCATGTCGGGCTGATCGTCGCGATGGAAGGTGTCGAACGAGACCGGCATTCCGGCCTGGCAGACCTTCCACTTCGGTCGCTGACGGACCGATCCGTGGGTGATCTCGCACAGCGAGCAATGCCGTCGGCCGAGACGGGCACCGACCCAGTACGTGAGCTCGCCGCGCAGGGTGCTGTCGGCGTCGTAGACGCCGACGAGCCCGATGATCTGCTGGGTCGGTGCCGCGTCGGGGGAACTCATCGCGACAGCATCGCCGATCGAGCACCAACAACCGCATCAGTCGTCCCCGCGGTCACTGGTGGTGGCGCAGCATCTGGTTGAGTCGCGCAGCTTGGCGCATCTGGTGGTCGTGCTCAGCGACGCTGGGCGCGTTGTGGGCTGCGTCGGCGTAGAGGCGGGCAGCGAGTTCGAGATCTCCGTTCTTTTCGTGGAGATATGCGGTGACTGCATCGCGTCGCGGGATGTGCTCGTCGACCTCAGCGAGTGCCGCCAATCCTGCGGGAGCGCCGTCCGCTTCGCCGACGGCGACGGCACGGTTGAGCCGGACGATAGGAGTGTTGGCGAACTGCAGTAGCTCGTCGTACCACTCCACGATCTGGACCCAGTCGGTGTCCTCGACACGCGTCGCATCGGCGTGGAGCGCAGCGATCGCCGCTTGCGTCTGGTATTCGCCGAGCCGGTCGCGTGCGAGCGCGGCTTGCACGATGGCGATTCCCTCGGCGATGAGTTCGTTGTCCCACACGCTCCGGTCCTGGTCCGCGAGCGGCACGATCCGTCCGTCTGGCCGGGTGCGACTGCGCCGGCACGCGTGGCTGCGCTGCTGGCAATGTTCGTTGCTGATACTGGGAATCCGGGCCGACTCAAGCAGGTGCCAACGGGTGGCGTTTGACAGCCACATTCGTCGTTTGGCAATATTGCTGTATGTCGATATTTGTTGCCCTCGCTGAACCGAATCGTCGGGCAATCCTCGATCTGCTGCTCGACCGCGAGCGACCCGTCGGCGCCATCGTCAACGCCCTCGACATTGGCCAACCAACGGTGTCGAAACACCTGAGGATCCTGCGCGAGGCCGGACTCGTCAGCATGCGGATCGACGCAAACAAGCGCATCTACGGCCTGCGCCCCGAGCCATTCGCTGAACTCGAAGACTGGTTGGTGCCGTACCGCACGCGATGGTCAGGGCGGCTCGATGCACTCGAGCGGCTGCTCGACTCGACCGCACCCGACTCCCCGCTCGACAACGAAGGAGATCCGACATGACAGCTGAAGATCCACTTGGCGAGGTGCTCCGAGACGGCGACACCGTCGGGCTCCGCTTCGAACGCCTCCTGTCCCATTCCCGCGAGCGGGTGTGGCGCGCCCTCACTGCGTCCGATCAGCTTCGACATTGGCTGCCGGTCGACATCGTCGGCGAGCGCCGCCAAGGAGCCGACATCACGCTCCCGTTCTGGCCTGACGTCGTCGACAAGTACCAGATCGCCGACGCCACGCTGCCGGGTCGAATCGTCACATGGGATCCGCCCAACACGTTTGGCTGGACATGGGACAGGGACACGCTCGTGTTCGACCTTCATCCGATCGACGCCGGCACGCGTCTGGTGTTCACAACGTGGGTCGTCGACACCTCGGCCGGCGTCCACAAGACCGCTGCCGGGTACCACGTGTGCCTCGACCAGTTCGTGCAACTGCTCGACACCGACGCTCCGCCGCCGTTCATCGATCGCGACCCAACGCTCTACGAGGAGCAGTACGCCGCCCTGCTCGGTTTGTAGGCGGCGCGGTCGATCGGTGTCTCGCACGGTCTCTGGCGGGTCGTGCAGGGTCACGTCGAACGGCCTGCGGAGGCACTGGTGCACGTACTCTGTCCGACATGAGGGTCTTCTTCACCGGTGGTAGTGGAAAGGCGGGTCGACATGCGATCGTTCATCTCGTCGAGCAGGGGCACCGCGTGGTCAACGGCGATCTCGTGCCGTCGGGTCAGGCAGGTGTGGCTGACCTTCGCATCGATCTGACTGACGCCGGTCAGGTCTTCGACGCCCTCTCGGCGTACGCCGGGTTCGACGAACTCGAGCTCGGCACCGGGGTCCCTCGCTACGACGCTGTCGTTCACTTCGCGGCGATTCCGGCGATCCTGATCCGTCCCGACAACGAGACGTTTCGGGTCAACGTCCTCAGCACCTACAACGTCATTGACGCCGCGGTGAAGTTGGGGATTCGCAAGGTGATCTTCGCGAGCTCGGAGACGACCTACGGGATCTGTTTCGCCGATGGCGAGGTCAGTCCGGAGTACGTGCCGATCGACGAGGAGCACCCGACGGTTCCCCACGACAGCTACGCGATGTCGAAGGTTGTCAACGAGGCGACGGCTCGCTCGTTCCAGGCGCGGACCGGTATCGACATCTATGGGTTGCGCATCAACAATGTGATCGAACCGCACGAATACGACACCATGTTTCCGGCGTTCGTCGCCGACCCCGGCCTGCGGCGAAGGAACATCTTCGCCTACATCGACGCCCGTGACCTGGGCCACATGGTCGACTGCTGCCTCCGCACCGACGGCCTCGGTTACGAGATCTTCAACGTCTCGAACGACGACACGTCGGTAGGGATTCCCAGCGATGAGGTGTACGACCGGTTCTACGCTGGCGTCCCACGTCGCCGCGACATGGGACGCTACGAGACGTTCTACGCCAACGACAAAGCCAAGCGGCTCGTCGGGTTCGCTCCGCGCCATTCGTGGCGCAACGAACTCGGCTGAGACAGGTGCAGAGATGATCGACGCAACGCGAGGGAGGCGCAGACGCTTCCGTTCCCGGGATAGCCTGCGGAATCCGTCTGCTGCCCTGGAGGAAGCGCAATGAGTGGTGGCCTGGTCGGCTTGTTGGACGACGTGGCGGCTTTGGCGAAGTTGGCTGCCGCGTCGATCGATGACGTCGGTGCCGCCGCCGGTCGAGCCAGCGTGAAGGCTGCCGGCGTCGTTGTCGACGACACGGCCGTCACGCCGGCGTACGTGCACGGTCTGGCAGCTGAAAGAGAGTTGCCGATCATCAAGCGGATCGCGAAGGGGTCGCTCAGGAACAAGATCCTGTTCATCCTGCCGGCGGCGCTGTTGCTCAGCGAGTTCGTGCCGGTGCTCGTAGAGATCATCCTGATGCTCGGTGGCACCTACCTCTGCTTCGAGGGTGCGGAGAAGATCCATCACCGCTTCGCACATCACGAGGAGAAGAGCGACCTCCCGGCCGTGGCGATCGACGCCGACCACGAGGAGAAGACGATCGCCGGCGCGATCCGGACGGACTTCATCCTGTCGGCCGAGATCATGGTGATCGCCCTCAAGGAAGTGATCGACGAAAGCTTCCTCTCGCGAGCCGTCATCATGTCGGTCGTGGCCGTCCTGATCACGGTCGCCGTCTACGGCGTGGTCGCGTTGATCGTGAAGATGGACGACGTCGGCCTTCGTATGGCCGAGTCGGGCCGCCAGCCGGCGGAGCGGATCGGGCGAGGGTTGGTCGCAGGCATGCCGAAGCTGCTGGCGCTGCTCTCCACGGTCGGGACGGCTGCGATGGTGTGGGTCGGCGGGCACATCCTGATCGTCGGCGCCGATGAGCTCGGGTGGCACGGTCCCTACGACCTCGTCCGCTCGCTGGAGGACCCCGTGCACGACGTCTCGGGGGTCGGCGGCGTGTTGGCGTGGCTGGTCAACACCACAGCGTCCGCGCTGGTGGGGTTGATCGTCGGATTCGCCGTCGTCGCTGTCATGTCGCGCCTCCCGCTCAGCAAGCGCGCCGAGGCACCCGCCGCTCACTAGTCGCCAGCTATTCGGGTGTGATCTCGATAGGCCGCCGATATGGTCTCGGCAGCGCCGTGCTGCGCCTCGGGACCGCTGTCCCCGTCAGATCCACCGATCGACCAAGGGGCGCCCGCATGCAGAGCGATCAACCGCAATTGCCAGAAGACTGTTCCGATCGGACGCCGCTGTCACAGACCGACGGTGCCGACGTGCGAGACGTGACGTGATGGCCGTCTGCAGTTGGTGCCGAGGCGAGATGACGACGGCCGTCTCGTGCATCGTCGATGCACTGCATCGCAAAGGACGTCGCTTCGACATGACTCCGTTCGGTGACGAGCCCGGTCGGCAAACGCGCGCCGAAAGGTGCGGAGACTGCGGGGTCGTCCGTGGTGGCTGGCACCACCCTGGATGTGACCTCCAGCGATGCCCGGCGTGCCGTCGTCAACTGATCTCGTGTGGCTGTCGGTTCGACGAGGACAGGCCCGACGCGAGCCACTCGCTCGGCGAGCTGGGAGTGGACTGCAACGGGCTGCTCACCGAGCGGATGTGGCTCGGTGGGCAGG
>JANOJI010000028.1:0-1916 GCA_031408175.1 Ilumatobacteraceae bacterium | reverse complement strand
TTGTTGTGAGCTGCGCGGTTGAGCCACCGACCCAGACATCGAAGGTCGAGGGATCGGTCACCCAGTCTCGGAGAGCATCTGCGGTGCCATGGCGCGAATCACCTCGACGCTGACCGGCGAGCGCCACATCTTCGGCAGCATTCTCATGTAGCGGACAAATCCGCGCAGCCCGCGGTCGTGCTCGTGGCCATGGCTGTGCCCGGGATGGGAGTGCGTATGCGAATCCATCAGGACATTCTGGCGTGCCAACCCACGTTCACCCTCGGACACCGCCGTTCCCGATCGGGCACAGCATCGGCACGCACGGCCGCTGGCTGAGGCGCGACAGTGCCGCATGGCAATTGACGATCCGACAGCGCTCCCCGAGAACGCCCAGCAAACAGCGGAGTACATCCGCGAAGCCGATCTTGCGTTCGATCGCGAGCAGCACGAGCTGGCGCTGTCGTTGTACTGGTCGGCGTCGTCGGCGGGCCTCTTCTCCGGCGACGACAGCCGCAAGCACGCATATCTCCGCGTCGGGACCCTCCTCGTGGGGCAGGGCAACGACGACGAGGCCTACCGTTGGCTGGAAGCCGCCGGTCCGGCTGGCGCCGACCTGTTGAGAGTGATCGACGCCAAGACCACGGATGCGGCCGTCGATCCCGATGTCGTTCCGGAGACACCAGAAGTACTCACTCGCTACATGAACGCGGTCGTGGCGGCCAATGCCACCAACGATCACGCCACGTTCGATCAACTTGTTGCTCGGATCATGGACAGCACGGCAACGCTGCCAGCGCAGCGGTCTCGGGTGTGTCTGCTCATGGCTCAGAGCATGCTTGATCGCGGCTTCGCCCGACAGGCCGAGGAGTGGGCCCAGGCCGCCTTGGCGGAGAGCTCCGGCTCGAGCGCCGATGAGGCTCGCAAGCTCATCGAGAAGGCCAACGACAACCAGGGGATGGGCGGCTTCATCGATGAGCGCGCGATCAGCCATGGATTCGAGCTCACCTCGGGCATGGCGACGTTCGAATCGGGGGCGGGGGACAAGGGGAAGGCCATGTTCGAACAGGTCGTCACCGATACCAGCGGGCTCAACGACGACGAGGCCAAGGGCCGCGCCCGGTACTACCTGGGGATGATCGCCTATCACGAGCACGACTTCGACGTCGCCCGCGAGCACTTCGAGTTCGCCGCCGACAACGCCGCAGCGCCGGAGATCGGCTACGCCGCCGAGGCCCTCAGGTGGCGGTACCAGGAAGAGGGCTAGCCGGGCCTCAGTGGGCGACGATGTGACCAACTGAACGCTCACGCGGCGCAGCCGGACTACGCGACCCGCGATCCCAACAACTTGCTCATCGGTCAGGCCGACGGCTCGTTCGTGGAGGGTGCAGAGGCAGCCGGCATCGTTGGCTTCGACCGTGGGCGTGGAGCCGCGCTCGTCGACCTCAACCTCGACGGGATGCTCGACCTGGTTGTGGTAAGTCGCCGAACGAACATCACGTTGTGGCGCAACGTCGTCACCATCGAACGTGGCGCATCCAACGCTGTGCCGTGGCAGCCGCAGGGCTAGAGCGACGAGCGCAGTTCAGGGGGTGGCGATGCAGACGTCGTCGAGCAGGCCGGCCGCGCCGACGGCCGACCGCAATAGGCGCTCGGTCCATGACAGGTAGCCCGGAGCAGCCGTGCGGTCGCCGTCGGGGTACACGTTGATTGCCGCAGTGATGTCGCCGCCGCCGCCCTGGTCGAAGGCAGTCTCGTCGGGCTGCGGCTGGGCGATGTTCGTCCACCACACCGCATCGCCGATGAAGTTGTACGAGTTCACGAGTCCGGCGGACATCGTGCCGCCATCCTGCGGGTAGGTGGTCAGCAGCAGGCCGCCGCCGGTCACCAGCAGTTCGCCACCGCAGTCGGCGAGCACGTTGAATCGCTTGCCGACT
>JANOJI010000634.1:0-2703 GCA_031408175.1 Ilumatobacteraceae bacterium | reverse complement strand
GGTGAGGTACCTACCTCCCCCTGGTACCTCACCGGCAGCGCGAAAAGGGTGCGGGCAGCAATTCCTTACAGAAGTCTCATCAATCCGTCGCTTGATCTACATCGTCAAGGTGAGTCCGTCCAACGTAGGAGGCTGCAAGTTTGTTGACACCCATCCTTACTGCGCATACCGACACCTGCCGGCACGTGACGATGATTGGTGTCACTGGCCCGATCATCAACCGTGAGCAGGCCATGTCGATCCGCAGCACCTGCCTGATCGGTCCGCAGTCATACGGTCTGGTGATCAACCTTTCCGGCGTCTCTCTACTCGCCGAAGTCGGTCTCGATGCGCTTCGCGACGTGGCGCGCATCTGCGCCGACCGTGGTCAACAACTTGTCTTCGTGTGCAGTGAACTGATGCTGCGCAGCGAACTGATCCTCGCCGATCTCGACACGCTCGCTCCGGTGCTGCCAACCGAAGAGCAAGCGGTGCCGCTGGTCAGCATCGCTGCCTGAGCGCACCCGTACCTGCGGCGCGGCCTCGGATCGGGCACACTGTGCCCGTGGCTGATCGCCAACGACGCTCTCTACGTCTGCGCACGCGCGTGACGCTGTTCTTCAGCTTGACCGCGCTCGTCGCGAGCCTCGCGTTGGCAGTGGTCACCTATGGCGTTGCCCGCAACTTCCTGGTCGACCAACGTTCCAAGGTCATCGAGGCCCAAGCCATCTCCAATGCCACGCTCGTACGGACGACCCTGCTGGGTCCTCCCGTGCCGCAAGACAGTGCCATTGGCGATCTCGTGCTGAGCCTGAAGCGCCCCGGCGAGGGCTTTGCCTTCCTCGACGTCGACAATGCGGGCGAGTTCGGCGACGCCCGATTTCAGCGTTCGTCGTACCCTCCCCAGCTGATGAATGTCGTGGCCCAAGGCGGCGGCGCCACCCAGCGGTTCAGCGTCGACGGTGAGCCGTACATGGCCGTCGGCATCGACATCCCGGCGGCGCACGCTCAGTACTACGAGGCGGTACCGCTGAGCGACACCGACAACGCGCTGAGGACGATCAGCAATGCGCTGGGGATCGGCGCCCTGGTCACCACGATCTTTGCCGGCGCGTTGGGTTGGTCGACCAGTCGCCGACTGCTGCGACCGATCTCGCGCGTCGCCACGGCAGCGGGCGAGATCGCTTCAGGCGGACTCGATACGCGCATGGCGCCCGAGGCCGACCCCGACCTTGCCCGACTCGTGAAGTCATTCAACGACATGGCCGATGCAGTGCAGACGAGGTTCGAGCGCGAGGCCCGCTTTGCCTCCGACGTCAGCCACGAACTGCGCTCGCCCATCACGGCGCTCACGGCAGCGGTGGAAGTGCTCGACGGTCGGCGTGTCGATCTGCCCGAGCGCAGCCAGCAAGCCCTCGATGTGGTCGTGGGGCAGGTTCGCCGATTCGATCAGATGGTCATGGATCTGCTCGAACTGTCCCGCATCGACGCCGGCTCCACCGAACTGTTGCGCGAGGAGGTCGACATCGGCGAGCTCGTCACTCGGATCGCTCAGCGCTATGGGTTCGGCGACACCCCGATCGAGATCGATGCCAAGGTGCCCAGGACCGTGCGCGTCGACAAGCTGCGCTTCGAGAGAATCCTGGCCAACCTGCTCGACAACGCTCGCGAGCATGCCGGTGGACCGTCGCGGGTGAAGGTCGAACCGCACGGTCGTCACGGTATTGCACTGTCGGTCGACGACGCTGGACCCGGTGTCGCACGTGGCGAACGGGCTCGCATCTTCGAACGCTTTGCACGCGGCAGTGCGGCTCGGCACCGTGTCGGCACCGGCCTCGGACTCGCCCTCGTCGCCGAACACGCGCAGGCTCACGGTGGCGAGGCGTGGGTCGAAGACCGACCTGGCGGAGGCGCTCGCTTCAAGGTCAGCTTCGCGGAGGTGGCGTGATGATCAGAAGACTGACGACGATCGCGGTTGTCATGGTCGCGCTCCTCGTCGCGTGCGGCATCCCCGACAACGGACAGGTCAGCAGGATTCAAGACAACGACCTGGGGCCGCTCGACGACACCATCCCGACCACAACGACCACGACACCACCGACCACTGTCGAGCCGACCACCACCACTACTCCGGCCATCACGTCGACCACCATTGCCACCGAGGACGTGACCTTGTATTTCATCAGTGGCGGAATCCTCGTTCCGTTCACCCGCGCCTTGCCGAAGCGCGCTTCGTCGAACCAAGTGCTGGCCGCGCTGCAGGAGGGCCCGCCACCGGGCGATCTCGGCGCCGGGTTGCGAACCGCCGTACCGACCACGAACCAAGCGGCTCTCACCGTGACCGAAGACGGGTCCGGTGTGGCCACCGTCGACCTTCCGCCGGACTTCTACGACACCATCAACCAGGACGATCAGAGTATGGCAATCGGTCAGATCGTGCTGACGCTCACCGAGGTCGGCCGAATTGGCCAGGTACGCTTCACGAAAGCCGGGGTTTCCATCGGCGTGCCGCGAGGGTCGCGAGAGCTCAGCCAACCGGGTGAGCCACTGCCGCCGCGCGACTACCACGAGCTACTGGAGTCTCCCGTGACCACGACAACCACCAGCACGACGACGACCGTCGCCACGACGACCGTCTGATCGTGCGCAGCGGTTTCGTCACACTCATCGGAAGACCAAATGTCGGCAAGTCGACATTGGTCAATGCGATGTGCGGGCGCAAGG
>JANOJI010000608.1:0-10592 GCA_031408175.1 Ilumatobacteraceae bacterium | reverse complement strand
ACGAGTTCTTCGAGGATCAGCAGATGCCACTGCTCGTTGTCTTGTTCCCAGCGGCTGATCCGAACCCGATCGAAGATGCGACGAGCAAATCCCGGTTGGCTGGCCGTATGCGTGACGGCAACGTAGGCCACGTTCTCCCATGCCTGATACGGAACCCGGGCGACGAGTTCGAGCACGCGAAACTTCTCCAGGGTTCGCGACTTGCCGTACACGAGATCCATCACAGCAAACAACACGCGGGCGCTCGGTGAAGCCTTGCGCCGGGGTGATCGGAGTGTGGCCAGCTGCTCCTCGCGCAAGCGCGCAGCATCAAGCTTCTCGATCGGACCGAACGGGGGGCGACCGCGCATCAACCGCGAAACGGGACCCTCGGTGTCTGTCGTCATGGCCACCCGCCCTTACGAACCGGCGCGGTACGCGCCGAACACGGCTCGCAGTGCATCGCTGACCTCGCCAAGAGTGGCCTTGGCGCGAAGCGCTTCCTTCATCGGGTACAGCAGGTTCTGCGTTCCATTCGCCGCAGCGGTGACATCGGCGAGGCGTGCCTCGACCAGGACGATGTCGCGACCCGACTTGAACTCGGCCAACGACGCTTTCTGGCCGCGTTCCAACTCGGGGTCGACCGGGAAGATGACGGGTTCGCCGTCGGCAGCGACGGCGAACTTGTTGAGACCGACGATGACTCGTTCGTCGTCGTCGATCGACTTTGCATACTCGTAGGCGGCCTGGTCGATCTCCCCCTGCTGGAACCCGGCCTCGATGCCGGCTACCGCACCGCCCATCTCGTCAATGCGCTCGATGTACTGCCATGCCAACCGCTCGACCTCGTCGGTCAACGTCTCGACGAAGTACGACCCCGCCAGCGGGTCGGGCGTGTCGACGATACCGCTCTCGTAGCCGATGATCTGCTGCGTGCGCAGCGCCACCTGGGCGGCTTGCTGTGATGGCAGGCTCAAGGCCTCGTCGAAGCCGTTGGTGTGCAGGCTCTGGGTGCCACCCATCACCGCAGCCATCGACTGGATTGCGACGCGCACGACGTTGTTCTCGGGCTGTTGCGCTGTCAGGGTCGACCCGCCCGTCTGGGCGTGGAAACGCAGCAATTTGCTCGACTCCTTCTTGGCGCCGAAGCGGTCGTTCATCAGCCGGTACCAGATGCGACGAGCAGCGCGGAACTTGGCGACCTCTTCGAAGAAGTTGTTGTGGGCATTCCAGAAGAAGCTGAGGCGGGGGGCAAAGGCATCGATGTCCATACCAGCGGCCAAGGCCGCCTCGACATAGGCGATGCCGTTGGCAATCGTGAATGCGATCTCCTGCACTGCGGTGCTGCCGGCCTCGCGGATGTGGTACCCGGAGATCGAGATCGTGTTCCACTTCGGCACGTTGGCTGCGCAGTACTGGAAGCTGTCGGTGATGATCCGCATGCTCGGCCGCGGCGGATAGACGTACGTGCCACGGGCGATGTACTCCTTGAGGATGTCGTTTTGAATGGTGCCGCTGATCTCGCCGGCGGACACACCCTGTTCCTCGGCGACGAGTTCGTACAGCAGCAGCAAGATGGCGCCGGTGGAGTTGATCGTCATGCTCATCGACGCCGTGTCGAGCGGGATGTCGGCCAGCAGCAGGCGCATGTCGGCGATCGAGTCGATGGCCACGCCCACCTTGCCGACCTCACCTTCGGCGCGCGGATGGTCGCTGTCGTAACCCATCTGGGTGGGCAGGTCGAATGCACACGACAGGCCCGTCTGTCCAGCGTTGAGCAGGAACTTGAACCGTTCGTTGGTCGACGTTGCGGTGCCGAACCCCGCGTACTGACGCATCGTCCACAACTTGCCCCGGTACATCGTCGGGTAGACACCGCGCGTGTACGGCGGCTGGCCCGGTTCGCCAAGTCGCTCCGCGGGATCCCAGCCGGTCAAGTCGGCCGGGCCGTACAGAGCCTTGACCTCGATCCCCGAGTCGGTGCACTTGTGCTCACTCATCTGTGCTCACTCATCTGTGCTCACTCATCTGTGCTCACTCATCGCGTCAAAGCGTACGACCGTTGCCGGGCGTCGTGCTAGCGAGCGGCGACGACTGCGATCTCCATCTTCCACGCCGGCCTGGCCAACGCTGGCACCGTGACCAATGTGCTGGCCGCCCGGTGATCGGCCAGGGCTTGGTCACGGGCAGCCATCACCTCGGGCAGGCATGCCATGAAGTCGACGACGAGATAGGTGGTGATGCTGACGATGTCGGCCAGCGCCATCTCGGCCTCGACGAGAATCGAGCCGATGTTGAACCAGATCACCGCCGCCTGATCTGCGACCTCGTCGGGGATCGTCCCATCGGGACGGACGGCAACCACACCGCTGACGTGCAGCAGGCTGCGCGGATGCTCGCTGAGCACCGCGTGGGCGTAGTTGGCCGCAGGTGGCGCAATCGTCGACGGCATGATCTCGCGGTTCATGGTGCGACTCTACGACGACCCGGTGATGCCCGGTACGTGCCGAACAGCCCTCGGGCGTATCGTGGGAGCTATGACGATTACAGAGTCGGGTGCGCGGCTGATCGACGGCATCGAACTGACGCCGAAGGCCGTGAGGCTCGACGGGCCACCGACGTTCGCCAACGTGGAAGAGGAGCGCCTGCATCGCAAGCAGAAGTTGGCGGGTGCGCTGCGTATCTTCGGACGTGTCGGGTTCGGCGAAGGTGTAGCCGGGCACATCACCGTCCGCGATCCCGAGTTCCCCGACCACTTCTGGGTCAATCCGTTCGGGATGAGCTTCCGTCACGTACGTGTCAGCGATCTGCTACTGGTCAACCACAGCGGCGAGGTGGTGTACGGCACCCGGCCCGTCAATCGGGCTGCCTTCGTGATCCACGCGGCCATCCACCAGGCGCGGCCCGACGTGGTCTCGGCCGCGCACAGCCACAGCGTGCATGGCAAGGCATTTGCCTCGCTGGGCATCCCCCTCGACCCGATCACGCAGGATTCCTGCGCGTTCTACGGCGATCATCGCGTCATCACCGAACAGGGTGGTGCCGTGGTGTTCGACGTCGAGGCAGGCAAGGAGATGGCCGCCGCGTTTCCCACCGGTAAGGCGGCGATCCATCAGAACCACGGTCTGTTCACGGTCGGCAAGACGGTCGACGAGGCATGTTTCTGGTTCTTGAGCATGGACCGCTCGTGCCATGCCCAGTTGATGGCAATGGCTGCGGGCACCCCGAAGCACATCGAACACACCATGGCGCAGTACACCTTCGAGCAAACCGGCTTCCCCGAGGCAGGCTGGTTCAGCTTCCAGCCGCTATGGCAGGAGATCTGCAGAACGGATCCCGAGCTCTTCGACTGACTGAACGGCTTGTGGCGAGGCACGACTTCCGAAACCAACAAAGCACTTGCTTGGTTCGCACGATCGGACTACCGTGCCCGCATGGGAGCACGCACAGGAGACGAATACATCAGCGGACTGAAAGACGACCGCACGGTGTGGCTCGATGGCCGCCGAGTCGATGTCGTCAGCGAACCACGGTTCGCCGGATCGCTGCGAGGCGTGGCCGAGTATTTCGACTACCAGCACGATCACGCCGACGATTGTCTGGTCGATGACATCGAGACGGGCGAACTGATCAACGCCAGCCACATCATCCCGCGGAGCGACGACGACCTGCTCCGCCGGCACCGTGCACTCGACCGCCTGGCGCGTTACTCGATCGGCATGCTCGGCCGTACACCCGACTACGTCAACGTCACTGTCGCCGGCTTCGTCGCCCAGCGCAGCCTGTTCGAGAAGAACGGCGACACCCGGGCGGGCGCAGCGCTCGCCGCGTTCCAGCGCGAGGTCGCCCTCGGGGATCTTTCACTGACCCACACGATCATCAATCCGGTGATCGACAAAGCGGTCGGCGACATCGAGGGCATCAATGCCGACTTGCTGCCCCGCATCGTGCGGCGCACCGAGGATGGAATCGTCGTGAGTGGTTCGAAGATCCTGGGCACACTCGGACCGTTCGCAGACGAGAACTTCGTCTATCCCGCACATCCCCTGCCGAAAGATGCCGACCCCGACTACGCGCTGTGCTTCTCTGTACCGGTCGGCTCCAAGGGCATGCACACCGTCTGTCGCGACCACTACACGGTCGAGGGCACACGAGCGGATCATCCCTTCTCGTCGCGGTTCGACGAGCAGGACGCCTTCTTGATCTTCGACGAGGTCGAGGTGCCGTGGGAGCGCGTGTTCATCGCGGGCGATCTTGACGTGTACGGCAACCTGATGAAGCACGGCTGGGGCGCCAACATCATCCAACAGACGGCCATCCGCGCCGCGGTCAAGCTCGAGTTTGCCTACGACCTGGCGTTCAAGATGGTCGAGGTGCAGAACATGGGTGCCCGCGTCGAAGCAACCCAACTGCTCGGTGAACTGGTGACCTACGCCGATATGACCAGGGCGGCGATTCGGGCCGCAGAAGCAGGCGCCCACGAGTATCGGTTCGGAGGTTGGTTCTGCGACATCGAACCGTTCGCCGCGCTGCGCGCCCTGATGCCCTCGTGGATGAGCCGGGTCAACGACATCTTCAAGACGTTGGGTAGCCACAACCTGCTGTGCACACCCAACGAGGCCGCGTTCGCAGACCCCGAACTGGGTCCGCTAGTGCGCCGCTATCTACCGGGAGCGAACGGCATCAGCGCAGAGGAACGGGCCAAGATCTTCCGCATGGCATGGGACTTCACCGGCTCGGCCCTGGGATCGCGCAGCGAGTTGTACGAACGGTTCTATCTGGCCAGCCAGCCGCGCAACCTTGCCGGTAACCACATGATTGCTCGACTGGGTCGGGAATGGACCGATGTGGACGACTTCCGGCACATCTCCGGAATCGAATGACGTGACCCTTTCCCGACGCGACGAGATCCTGTCGATCGCAGCACACCAGTTCGCCGAACGCGGCGTAGCGAGCACCACCGTTCGCGACATCGGAGCCGCAGCAGGCATTCTCTCGGGAAGCCTGTACCACCACTTCGAGTCGAAGGAACAAATGGTCGCCGAATTGCTGCTACCCGTGATGCAACGCCAGGTGGGGCGGTATCGCACAGTCGTCGCGGCCGCAGACGACGCTGCCAACACACTGCGCTCGCTGATCAAGATCGCGGTCACCGAAGCCGCGCAGACGCCGAATCAAACGCGCATGATCCGCAACGATGCCCAGTCGTTCTCGTCCACGCCAACGTTGCGACCCGTTGCCGACCTGTTGATCGCGGCTGCCAAGCTGTGGGCCTCGGTGGTCGAACGCGGCGTCGCTGTGGGCAGGTTTCGCGACGACGTCGATCCTCGTTTGGTCGTGGCGGCGATGTTCGATGCTGTATTGAGCACGACCCGATGGTTCGCCGGCAAACGACCGCAGCCGCCTGACCGAGTCGGTGATGCCCTTGCCGATCTGTTCCTGGGCGGGCTCGTGGTCGTCGACTAGTCCGACGTGATGCCGAGCGACGCAGCAACCGCCGGGCGCCGCAACTTCCACACGAACCCGTCGTACAGGATGTGCAGCGCACCGAAGAACAGGATCGCGAACGCGTAGAGCTTGCCGTTGAGCGGTGACCAGGTGAAGTAGATCAGCGCGCCGATAGCCACAAAGTACGTGGCATAGACCATCGCTCGGCGGGTGGGGGTGCGGGTCGCGGTGGCAACAGGCGCACCATCGCTTCGTTTGCGCAGCGAGCTGTGAACGACGGCGAAGTACTCGATCGCATGGGCGGCCACGTATCCGGCGACACCGGCGATGGGGTCGACCATCACGGCAATGATCAGGCCCGCTGTACCGAGCGCGTACCAATGCTTCGGACGACTGGCCGCCGAGCCGAGCGAGCGTTCGGCGTTCCACCAGCGGGTGGCCAAGACCAGCCCACCGAGCGCGGTGGCCCAGAACACCACCCGGGCCACCGATGACAGGCCACCGAGCAAGTCGACGCTGCGGGCATTGGTCGCACCCACTCCGAGCTTGTTGACCAATCGCTGCAGGTCGACGTACCCACCGATGTACGCAATCCCTGCGACGAGCCACACGATCAGCATCGGCTTCTCGATCCGGCCGTGATCGTCGCCGGCCTTGCGACCATAGATTCGCATCACGCCGTAGCGCTGCATCAACGTGTGCTCGGCGTTCCACAGACCTGCCATCAGGGCGACCACCGACAGACTGACGTTGAGCCCGATGATGATCAGGGCAAAGGCCACCCATGGCGCCCAGCGGTACAGACTGCGGTGCGCGTCGCGCTGCGCCGGATCGCCGTACACGAGGCCGAGCGTCAGCGGTTGGTGGGCGAACGAGATCAGGAAGATCACTCCCATGATCGATTGCACTGCGGTGAGGTGTGGCTCGGCGGAGTGAACGATCAGCGCGACCGGCAACCAACACCATCCGATGGCTATGTCGGCTACGGGACCGTGGACCCACAGCCTCGTCGTCTCCCGCTGCCCCGTCGCTACCAGCACGAGCCGAAACAGTAGTGCCTCAGTCGTGCAGGCCTGGAGCGCAGAGTCCTTCGAGATCGCTGATGATGATGCGGTCGCGGTTCTCGTACGTGACCTGGTTGGCCGGATCCTTGCGGAGGTTGAACGTGCGGAAGCTCATGTCCGTGGTGTCGACCGACAGGATTCGCCCGATCAATGGCTCGCCAAGCCCGAGGAGCACCTTGATGACCTCGAGCGCCTGGATCGAACCAACGATGCCCGGGAGCACACCGAGCACGCCGGCCTCGGCGCAACTCGGAGCCAGTTCAGCAGGCGGCGGCTCGGGCACCATGTCGCGATAGGTGGGACCTTCGAGCGGATGGAACACGCTGACCATCCCCTCGAATCGGAAGATCGAGCCATGCACGACGGGAATGCCGAGCTTGACGCTGGCGTCGTTGAGCAGATAGCGGCTGGGGAAGTTGTCCGCACCGTCGACGATGACGTCGTAGCCGGCGATGATGTCCATGATGTTGCTCGCGTCGAGGCGTGTGTCGTAGGTGACGATGTTGACGTCGGGGTTCAACAACGTGAGCGTCTTCTTCGCCGAGTCGACCTTGCGGTCGCCGATCCGGTCGAGGTTGTGCAGGATCTGACGTTGCAAGTTGCTGGCATCCACCTCGTCCATATCGACGATGCCGATGGTGCCAACTCCGGCAGCGGCGAGGTACAGCGCCGACGGCGAACCGAGGCCGCCCGCACCCAACATCAAGACCTTGCTGTCGAGCAGCTTGACCTGCCCGGCAACGCCGACTTCGGGCAGCAACAGGTGCCGCTGATAGCGGTTGCGTTGATCGGCCGTCAGCACCACGGGCGTCTTCCAGGCCCGGCCTTCGTCTTTCCACTTGCCGTAGCCGCCGATCACCGACGACACGTCGGTGTAGCCGAGTTCCTGCATGGTCTTGGCGGCAAACGCGCTGCGAACACCACCCGCGCAATAGATCACGATCTCGGCGCTCTTGTCGAGCAGCTTGCCCTCGACCTGTGACTCGAGGTGACCGCGCGGGAGATGGATTGCATCGGGCAACGCACCCTGGTCGTACTCGTCGGGTTCGCGGACATCGAGCACGATCGCACCGGCAGCAATTCTGTCTGCGGCGGTAGCCGTGTCGACCTCGGTGATCTCCGCCTTGGCGGCACTCAGCAGATCTCGGAAGGTAGCCATGAGCGAAAGCTTACCTAATTGGTCGGGATTCCACTACAGGCGGGGCGTACACCGCTCCCTAGCCGAACTTTCGCCTACGACGAACCGATCAGTGCGGGCAGCAGTTCGCCGAGCGCGCCGATCAGCAGCGCGTCGGCGAAGCGGTCCATACCGGTCGGTTCTCCGTTGACGATCACGACCCGCGCCCCGGTCGCCTTGGCTCGGGGCACGACATTCGCGGCTGGGAACACCGTCAGTGTCGAACCGGCTGCCAGCAACACGTCACACTGGTCGGCGGCCTGCATCGCCGCGTCGATCACCTCCGGAACCAGTGCCTGGCCGAACGAGATCGTGTCGCTCTTCAACACGCCCACGCGGCAGACGAGGCAATGCGGGTCGTCTTCACCAGCCCGCACTCGCTCCAATGTCTCGGGCATCGGACGGCGGTCGTCGCACGTCCAACAGCGTGTCCAACGCATCGTGCCGTGCACCTCGATGACGTTGTCGGGATCGTGGCCGGCCTGCTGGTGCAATTCGTCGATGTTCTGCGTCACGACCGCCCGCAACCGGCCCTGCTGCTCGAGCTCATAGATCGCCAGATGCCCACGATTCGGTTCGGCGTTCCACGCCGGCGAGTGCAGGCGGTTCTGCCAGGCGAATCTGCGCACGTCTGCGTCGGCGAGATAGTTCTGCAGCGTCGAAGCCTTCTCGGCTGCCGGGTTCTTCGTCCACAACCCGTTCGGTCCGCGGAAATCGGGGATGCCCGAATCGGTGGAGATTCCGGCGCCCGTGAAGACGGTGACGCGTGCGGCCACGGCGATCCAGGCGCGGGCTCGTTCGAATTCTTCACCGATCGCCGCAACATTCACCCCAACATCTTGCCGCTCGGCACATCTCGCCGTGCATCTTTGAGACGGCTTCCCCCGTTTGGCTCCCCATTCCATCCAGCACAAGAAGGCCAGCACTAGCAGGGAGGCCCCCGATGGCAATTGCCCCGATGGACATTCCGACGACCCAACGGCTGTTGATGGTCGTTCCGTGGCTCGACCCGGTGGTCGATTCGGTCGGCTACGAGGTGCGCTCGCAGTACGTGGAACTGTTCTGGTTGAACGTGCTCGGCCCGACGGCCACGTGGATTCTGCGCCGCTTGGTGCTCGGCTTCGACCGCTACCCGCTGGGGTACGAACTCGACCTCGATGAAACGGCCAGCGCCCTCGGCCTGTCGTACACCGTCGGCACCGCGAACTCGTTCATGCGATCGCTCAATCGCTGCGTGCTGTTCGGCGTCTCGCAGCCGACTGAGGGCGGCCTTGCCGTGCGGCGTCGCGTTCCCCCGGTGGCAACACGGCACCTCATGCGTATGCCGCCCCACCTTCGTCAAGCCCACCAGCAATGGAACGTGCCGACGACGCGTATCTCGCTCGCCGATCTCGAACGGGCCCGCGTACTCGCCGAGGCGATGGTCGAAACCGGCGACGATCCCGACACAGTCGAGCGTCAACTCCTGGCGATGGGAGTGACACCGGCCGCAGCGATCGAGGCGACCACCCGCGCAATCGGCCACGGCTACTCGCCCGATGCGGCGTGACTCAGGCCGTGAAATCGAGCGCCAGTTGGATGAGCAATCGCGTGCCGAAGCCCGTGCCACCCCGCGAGAGCCAGCCGTCGTCGGCGTCGCTGTTCATCGGTCCGGCGATGTCGAGGTGTGCCCATGGTGTGTCGCCGACGAACTCGCTGAGGAACAACGAGGCGACGATCGCGCCTCCGTATGGGCCGCCAACGTTCTTCATGTCCGCGACGTTGCTGTCGAGCAGCTTGCGGTAACGCTGCTCGAGCGGCAGTTGCCACACCGATTCGTCGGCGTCGACCGCCGCGGCCTTGACGCGTTCGATCAGCGGCTGGTCGTTGCCCAGGACTCCAGCCATCTTCAGTCCGAGTGCGCCGATGACCGCTCCGGTGAGCGTGGCGATGTCGACGATCGCATCGGGCTGTGCCTCCACGCCGAGCGATAGCCCATCAGCCAGAACGAGGCGACCCTCGGCGTCGGTGTTGTGGATCTCGGCCGTCTTGCCGTTGCGGAACGTCAACACATCGCCGAGTTTGAACGCGCTGCCGGACGGCATGTTGTCGGTGCACATCATGTAGCCAGTGACCGTCGACTTGCACTTCAGGGCGCGCAGCGTGCTCATTGCCGCCAGCACTGCGGCTGCACCACTCATGTCCATCTTCATCAGCGCGTGCATGCCGTCGCTGGGCTTCAGGCTGATGCCGCCGCTGTCGTACATCACACCCTTGCCGACCAATACCAGATGACCGCGTGGATTGCGCGGGGTGTACGCGAGGCGAACGACGCGTGGCGGCTCGGCGCTGCCCTTGTTGACACCGATCATGCCTCCGCAACCCATCGCGGTCAGTTGATCCTTGTTGAAGACCTCGATCGCGAGCCCACTCTCGCCGGCGACCTCGACAGCCTTGTCGGCGAACATTCGCGCCGTGAGATGCGCCGGGGGTGTGTTGGCGAGATCTCGTGCCAGACCCGCCGCCGCCGCGGTGACCGACCCGCGATTTGCGCCTAATTTTGCCCCGGCCGTGCGACGCTCGCCGATGATCAGCGTGAGTTCCTGCAGACCACCCGTTGCCGGTTCGGTCTTCAGGCCCTGATAGCGATACGCGGCCAACACCGCACCCTCGACGACTGCCTGCGCGGCGGTCGCTGCATCGACGCCTTCGATGTCGGCAAGCGACGTGGCGATCGACACGCGCTTGCCGGCAGCCCGCACCAACGCGGCTGCCGCGTTGCGCAATATCGACGCGGTCGGTTTGTCGTCACCGATCCCAACGGCGATCAGAGTCGGACCAGTGGTGGACGGCAGCACCAACGTCTGCCCGACCTTTCCCTCGAAGCCATGAGCTGCCAGCGCAGCCCGATTGTGGCCGAGGCTGCGCGGCACGGCGCCATGGGC
>JANOJI010000574.1:0-4755 GCA_031408175.1 Ilumatobacteraceae bacterium | reverse complement strand
CGGAGGTGGACGGGAATCGAACCCGCCAGACGAGGATCGCTCGTCTCGGCCGCTTTGAAGGCGGTGGAGCCCACCAGGTGCCCAGACACCTCCGGTGGCGACGCTAGCGCACGAAGATGTCGCCGCCGCGTTGGCATGAGGCACGGTCGTCGATAGGTTTCGCCTCGACTTCCCCCAATTGATAGCTCTCGGTTCGTTGGGGGTGGAGTCACGTGATTGTTTGTTGGGCTGCCAAGGGCGGCAGTGGTACCACGGTGGTCGCCTGTGCGTTGGCGCTGGGCGTGACACGATCGCAACCGTCCCTACTCGTCGATCTCGCTGGCGACTGCGCGACCGCCCTCGGGTTGCAGGATGCCACGGGACCGGGCGCCGTCGACTGGCTGGCATCGCCGACCGCCGGGCCAGCCGATCTCGCTCGGTTGGCCGTCACCATCCGCGACGAGGTGCGCTTGATTCCCCGAGGCGATGCCCCCCAACCCGACGATCAGTGGGCACGTCTCGCGACGTCGTTGAGGGCATCGACCAACGTCATCATCGATGCCGGCACTGGCTGCCCGCCTCAAGCGCTGCTCGATGCTGCCGAGCAGTCGCTGCTCGTCACCCGGCCGTGCTTCATCGCGATACATCGTGCACGACGCCTCACTACCCGACCCACCGGGGTCGTGCTGGTCGACGAGCCCGGCAGGGCACTGACGTCGAGCGACGTCGAGCACGCCCTCGGCGTTCCCGTGGTCGCCGAGGTTCGTTTCGATCCGGCCGTTGCTCGCGCTGTCGACGCCGGGTTGCTGATCGCCAGACTGCCGAGATCGCTGATCGTCTCGTTGCGAAGTGCAGCGTGATCGACGTCATCGCCGAGCGGTCGCCGTTGGGTGGCCTCGAGCGATGGCTCGGGGATCCAGCCATCGACGAGGTGATCGTCAACGGGCGGGGCGATGTGTGGGTCGAGAGAGCCGGCACGTTGGCGCGCGTCGCCACGATGAGCGCAACTGCGGTGACGACTGCTCTCGAACACATCCTGCGTCCAATCGGCCGCCGGCTCGACCGCTCGAATCCCATGGTCGACGCCCGCCTACCTGACGGTTCGCGAGTGTGTGCGGTACTCGAGCCGATCGCCGTCGACGGTCCGTGCCTGACCATTCGTCGCTTCGCATTGCGATCCCTTCCGCTGTCGGCATTCGCCACACCGGCGGTCGCCGGACTGCTGCAGACCATCGTTGCGGCCCGCTGCAACATGTTGGTCAGCGGTGCCACCTCGTCGGGAAAGACCACATTGCTCAATGCCCTGGCCGCCCTGGTGCCTGCGACCGAGCGGATCATCACCCTGGAAGACATCGCCGAACTCCGCCTGCCACACCCACACGTCCTACGGCTCGAGACCCGTCCGGCCAGTGCGGAAGCAACAGGCGAGATCACACTCGCGCACCTGCTGCGCACGGCCCTGCGCATGCGGCCCGACCGAATCGTTCTGGGCGAAGTACGCGGCACCGAGGCGGTGCAACTCGTGCAAGCGATGAACACCGGCCACGACGGTTCGATGGCGACGGTACATGCCAACTCAGCCGTCGATGCTGTGGCCAGAGTCTGCTCGCTGGTGCTGCAGGAGGTTCCCGGCTGGCCGCTCGACGCGATCCACGACCAGGTCCGCCGATCGATCGATGTCGTGGTTCACGTCGGCAGGTCCATCGACAACCAACGCCAGGTCATCGAGGTGTGCGAGTCCGATCCCGGTGCCGGCGGTGTGCAGTTACGCCGGTTGGCCGATCGGGCAGTCGTGATCGCGTCCCTGCAGCGCGGCCGCCAATGACGACGGCGGTGCTGGCCGGCCTGATGGCTGGCGTGCTCGTCGTGCTGACGATGGCACCCGTTGCTACTCGTCTGCGTCGCGCCCGACGCGAGCCGGACCGTCGTCGCCACTCGCGCTTGCGCCCGCCGCCACCCGACTACGCAGCGCTGCTCGATGCCATCGCCCGCCAGGTGCGCAGCGGCTCCAGTCTGACCAATGCAGCAATCGCCGAGATCGACCCAACGTCACCACTTGTCGACGTGGTCGATCGAGTAGCCGCGGGCAGTTCGTTCGCCGACGCGTTGGCCGCGATGGCACCGCGACACGCCGACCTCGCCCTCACGGTGCAGGCGCTGTCGGCGACAGCCCACCTCGGTGGTCCGATCGCTGCGACGCTCGACGGAGGTGCGGCGGTGCTGCGCGAGCGCGCCGCAGCCCGAGCCGAGCGCCGGGCCCATGCATCTCAGGCTCGGCTCAGCGCCCGCGTGCTGACGATCGTTCCACTGGCCTTCGCCACGTGGAGCGCGCTTGCGAGCCAACGCACGCGCGACATCTATGTCACAACCAGGGCCGGTGGTGTCTGCGCCGTGTGCGGTCTCGCACTGAACCTCCTCGGCTGGCGTTGGATCAAGCGGATCATCGGCCCGGCATGATCCCGGCTCTTGGCGCGTCGATCGTGGCCGTCCTCGTGGCACTGCTGCTGCGCCCGAAGCCCGCTGGGCGCGCCGCCACTGCACAAGCTCCCCCGCGTCGCTTGCTGTGGGCAACGGTTGCCTGCGCGCTCGCCATTGCTGTCTCTCCCATGCTCGGCGTCGTCGCCGTGATCTGTGCCGCCGCGTGGCGCCAGTGGTCAGGCACACGGCAGGCCACGATCGCCAAGCGCCGAATCTCCACGCAGTTCCCCGACGCGCTCGATCTGCTCGTGATTTCGATCCGTGCTGGCTACCTGCCGGCGCAAGCCGTCGGCGAGATCGCTCCGTACCTGCCGCAACCACTTCACCGAGCGTTCGCGGCCGTCAACGAGGCGATGCAAGGTGGAGACCGATTCGCGGACGCGCTCACGCAACTTCGAGTCCAACTCGGCCCGATCGCCCAGCCGCTCGTCGATTCGTTGTCAGCGGCCGACCGCTACGGGCTTCCACTCGCACCGGTGCTCGAGCGACTGGCATTTGAGGCTCGCCAGCAACGCCGACGCGATGCCGACGCCACTGCCCGGGAGTTGCCTGTGCGATTGGCCATGCCATTGGTGCTCTGCACCCTGCCGTCGTTCGTGCTGCTGTCGATCGTGCCATTGCTCCTTGGAGCCCTGTCGTCGCTGCACACCTAGGCGCCCACATCCACCCGCTCACGATCGGAGCTCACCATGAGAACACTGTGTGCACGGCTGCATGCCTGGCATCTCGCCGGAGACGACCGCGGCCAAGCGACCACTGAATACGCGCTCGTCATGCTCGGGGCGGCCGTCATTGCGCTGCTCGTGGTCGGCTGGGCAACCAGTGGCGGCGGTGCCGGCAAGATCGGCAACCTCTTCGACCGAGTGATCGATGCGGTCACCGGCAAACTGTGATCGTCGTGATCGTGGCCAGGCCACGGTCGAGTTGGCGCTGTGCCTGCCCCTGCTGTTCATGTTCCTGCTCGGGATCGTGCAGCTCGTGGTGATCGTGCGCGATCAGCTCGCCGTGCAATTGGCTGCCCGCGAAGCAGCCCGCGCCGCATCCGTGGCAGCTTCATCCGCGGTCTCCGCCGAAGCTGCCGCGGTTCGAGCCGTCACCCTGCGACCGCTGGTTGTGGCCACGAGCTCGTCGGGCGACACGGTGACTGTCACGGTCTCCCATGTCACCCGAACCGACGTGCCCTTGATCGGTGCGCTGCTGCCAGATATCACGGTGACTGCGGCGGCAACCATGGCGCTCGAACCTCCGTGAGCCGTATCCTGCGGCATGGCCAACCTGTCGACGAGCACCATTGTGGTCGGCGGCGATGCCGTCATCAGCTTGTCGGGCGAGGTCGACATGGCCACGATTCCGTTGCTCCACGACGCGTTGACCAAGGCCCTGGCACATCACCCCGGCCGCATGTTGGTGATCGACCTCGATGGCGTCACCGTGCTCGACGACATCGGGCTCGGCGTGCTGATGGGTGCCGCCGGCTCGGCGCGCCAGGCGGGGGCCGATCTCCTCGTTGTGTGCAACAACATGCGGCTGCGCGAACGGCTCGATCGAACCGGCTTCAGTCGCGCAATCGAGGTTCGGGACCGCCTAAGGGGACACGACCGTGACCCTGGATGAAAGCCACGTCTACAACTGCTGAACGTTGTCGGGCGCGAAACGGGCAGCGCCAGTAGGCGGGTTCGCGCCCGACGGTGGCGGCGGGAAGGTGGTCGTCACACCCTCAGACGGCGAAGATCTGCCCTTCGTTCGCAAACGCCTTGAACTCCAACGCATTGCCGGCGGGATCGTAGAAGAACATCGTCCATTGCTCGCCGGCCTCACCCGCAAATCGCACATACGGTTCGATCACGAACGTGGTACCGGCCGCGCGTAGGCGCTCGGCGAGTTGATGAAACTCCTCGACGGCCAAGATGAGGCCGAAGTGCGGCACCGGAACGTCGTGGCCATCGACCTCATTGTGGATTCGACGCGCGGCTGACGGCGCGAGGTGGGTGACGATTTGGTGGCCGCGAAAATCCCAATCGACCCACGTGTCGGCACTACGACCCTGATCGCAACCGAGCGTGCCGCCATAGAACTGGCGCGCAGCATCGAGATCGTCGACCGGCATCGCCAGGTGGAACCGCGGCCGTGCAGAGTTGTCCATGCCCGGCGCCTTACGTCCGGAAGTCGGGATCGTGACGTCGCAGCTCTCGACGAGCGATCGTCATCTTGTGCACCTCGTCGGGTCCGTCCGCCAAGCGCAGCGTTCGTTGGTGGGCGTACATCTGCGCCAGCGGCCAGTCATTGCTCAGGCCACCC
>JANOJI010000568.1:0-18173 GCA_031408175.1 Ilumatobacteraceae bacterium | reverse complement strand
TCCCCGGATTCTTGCCGGTCGTCCACATGACGCGCACAGCTAGGCCTTCTTCAGTCGCTGCACCAGATCCGTGACCTGATCGTAGACCTGCTTCCGTTCTTTCATCAGCCGTTGAATCTTGTCGACGGCGTGGATGACCGTCGTGTGGTCGCGGCCGCCGAAGAGCCGGGCGATCGCCGGGTAGCTGAGATCGGTGAGTTCACGAAAGACGTACATCGCCATCTGCCGAGCAGTGACGAGCGGTCGCTGCCGGCTCTTGCCGCGCAGCGCCTCGACGCTGTGGCCGAGGATGACAGCCATCTCGCTGAGCAGCTCGTCGTCGGTGCGTGGCTTGACGTAGGTGTCGCTCATGAGATCGGTGAGCAGTTGCTCGGCAAGGTGCGTGCTGATGGGCACGTGGTTGAGGCTGGCGTAGGCGGTGACGCGAATCAAAGCCCCTTCGAGCTCACGGATGTTGGTGGTGATCCGCGAGGCGATGAGCTCGAGTGTCTCGGATGGAACCGGGCTGTGATCGCGTTCGGCCTTGTTGCGCAAGATGGCCAGACGGGTTTCGAGATCGGGCGGTTGGATGTCGGTGATCAAGCCCCACTTGAATCGTCCGCGCAGCCGCTCCTCCAGCGTCGGGATGGCATCGGGCATACGGTCGCTGGATATCACGATCTGCTTGTTCGCGCCATGGAGCGAGTTGAACGTGTGGAAGAACTCCTCCTGCAGACCTTCCTTGCCCTCCATGAACTGGATGTCGTCGATCAACAGCACGTCGATGTCGCGGTAGCGACGTTTGAAGTTGGCGATGGTGTTGGTGCGGATGCCGTCGACGTATTCGTTGAGGAATGTTTCGGTGCTGACGTAGCGGACGATGTCGTGCTGGTAGTGACTGTGCACGTAATGCCCGATGGCGTGAAGTAGGTGCGTCTTACCGAGACCCGCCGAGCCATAGATGAACAACGGGTTGTACGAACGACCAGGAGTTTCGGCGACCCGCAGCGCGGCGGCGAGCGCGAATTGATTCGAGGCCCCTTTCACGAAGGCTTCGAAGGTGTAGCGCGGGTTCATCCCGCCGCTGGAGTTCGGTGCCGCCGATCCGCTCCTGCCGCTGCTGTTGATCTGCTCGACGGCAGGGTCGGCGACCTGCTCGACGAACTCCTGCTCGGCAGCGTCGGCGACCTGCACTTCGACGACGAACTGCCGGTTGGCGGCGCCGATCTCTTCGAGTGCATCGCGCACGAGGGGCAGATAACGCGACAGGATGCGGTCGCGGGTGTGACCGTTGGGGGCGCCGACGCGCAACATCGACGGATCGCTGTCGAGCGCAGTGACATCTTGGAAGGTCGAGAACCAGACCGCCTCGGAGACCTGGGCCCGCAGCAGTTGGGCCACCGCTGTCCACAACTGATCATGGTCGCTCACCTGCACCTCCATTCATCAAATCGATCGTTGTCCACATAATTGTCCACATCATGTGGACAATTCAAATCTGTGGGAGGAAGGAACGCTAGCAGGCCGGACGCGGTGCCCGACACGGCGTCTCGTGACCAGGGACGGGACCCTCGTCCGCCTTGAACAGATGTGCTCGGTTGCGATGCGACCGTTGTCCGCCCTAGCCTGGTCGGTTGGCCGGGTTAGCCGAGAAGTTGCGGCGTTCCTTTCCATATTCTCACTTGCCATCGAAAGTGCTGTTCACCATGAGTGCACGGCCGAGGAGGGTTGCGTGAAGCGCACCTACCAACCGAACAATCGTCGCCGCGCCAAGAAGCACGGCTTCCGCCACCGGATGAGCACCCGCGCCGGGCGAGCCGTGCTGAAGGCACGTCGCGCCAAGGGCCGGCACAGTCTGTCGGCTTGATCTGGCGCATCCGGGAACGCAGCGCGTTCACGCGCCTGGCCCGCGAGGGCCGGCGAACCCGGGCCGGAGTGCTGTGGTGCACGTACCTTCCCGATCCCGCTGCTACGCCACCGAGGGTGGCCTATGCACTCGGTCGCGCCATCGGACCAGCTGTCGTGCGCAATCGACTGCGTCGACGGTTGCGAGCTCTGCTGGACAACACTTCATTGCCGCCAGGTCTGTATCTGATCGGCGCCCAGCCCGCCGCCGCACAACGATCCCAAGTCGAACTGGAGTTCGATCTCCAGCGCCTGGTCGGATCCGTGAGCGGTTGATTGCCCTGGTCACCGGCTATCAACGGGCGGTCGAGGGTCGTCCATCGCCATGTCGATTCACTCCGTCGTGTTCCTCGTACGCGCTCGAAGCCATCAACGTTCACGGCACTGCCCGCGGCGTGTGGCTGACCCTGCGCCGCTTCGCCCGCTGCCGACCATTCGGCCCGTCCGGGTACGACCCCGTACCCGAAGGAAAGAGATAACTCCATGATCGCCGGTCTATTCGAGCCGCCTGCGGCATTGCTCGCCTGGTTCTACAGCTTCACCCACAACTACATCATCGCGATCTCGATGATCGCCCTGGTCGTGATGATCATCACCGCGCCGCTGGTGTTGAAGAGCACCAAGGGCATGTTGGAGATGCAGAAGCTGCAACCAGAACTACGCAAACTGCAGCAGGAGCATCGTGGCGATCGCCAAAAGCTCAACGAAGAAATGATGAAGCTGTACCAACACCACAAGGTCAACCCGATGGCTTCGTGCTTCCCGCTGCTGTTGCAGATGCCGGTATTCATCATCATGTACCAGGTGCTCACCGGCTTGACCCGTGGTGACGAAGCCGGATTCAAGCCGGAGTACGTTTCGCAGGGCTCGGAGTTGGCCCGGTCGCTGATTGGCAGGAACGAGATGCTGTCGTGGGGGCTCGACCTGGCCAAACGACCGTCGGAGATGATCAGCGAATCGTTCAGCAAGGGTTTGGTCTATGCGCTGATCGTCGTGGCGCTCGGAGCGCTCTACTACTGGCAGCAGAAAATGGTTGCCGCTCGAGCCCAGGTGGCGCCGAACATGTCGGCAACCCAGGCCAAGGTGATGCAGTACCTGCCCGTTGTCTTCGCCATCTTTTTGGTGTTCTACCTCACCGGTCTGGTGATCTACTACATGGCCCAGGCGATCTTCCGCATCGGTCTGCAGTACTACATCACCCATCGCTTCTATAAAGGGGAGCATTCGCTGGGCCGTCAGGCAGAAGCAGCCGGCGAGCGGGCACGCGAGATCGCCAAGAAAGATGGTGGCGGGGGCGGGTTGTTTGCACAGGCCAAGCGCGATCTTGCTTCCTCCAAGCAGGCGCCCGCCAAGCAGGCCGGCGCAAAGTCTCCCACTGTGAGCAAGCGGGTCACTCCCCCGAAGAATCGTCCGACGTCGTCAGGCAGCAGCACTCGACCGGCTTCGACCGGTAAATCGGTGCGGCCCAATAGCGCTCGTCCCAAGAAGAAGTAGGACACACCATGGAATGGGTCGAATTTACTGCGCGAACGCTCGAGGAGGCCAAGGACCTCGCTCTCGATCGTTTGGGTGTCGCCGCCGACGACGCCGAGTTCGAGGTACTGGCGGAGCCGAAGCCCGGTCTGTTCGGCCGTCTGCGTGGTGAGGCACGGGTGCGCGCGCGGGTCCGACCTGCGCAGGCTCGCCAGAAGGTCGAGCGGCGCGATCGCCGACCGCGCAAATCCGAGGGTGCCAAGTCCGAAGGTGGCGAGGCAACGCCGAGGGTCGCCAAGCCCCGAGCCCAGTCCGCGGCGAAATCGGCAGCCAAGTCGGCATCGAGATCAACGCAGTCAACAACGGCGGCCGCGGCCGACGTCATCGAGGCGCGACCGCAATTGACAAAGGAGCAGCAAGAAGTGAACGCACGACAGGTCGGCGACGAGGCTCGCAAGTTCATCGACGAGCTGGTGACCGCCTTCGCGTTCACCGGTACAACGGAGTTGATCGAGGACGGCGACGATCTCGAGGTCCGCGTCCACGGTGACAATCTCGGTTTACTGGTCGGCCCTCGCGGTACAACGCTACAGGCGGTTCAAGATCTCGCCAGGGTTGCATCACAGCGCCGACTCGGCGATCACGACACCCGTCTCCGCGTCGATATCGGCGGTTATCGCCAGCGACGTAAGGAGGCCCTCGACCGATTCGCGCTGCAGATGGCCGACGAGGTCAAGGAGTCCGGCGTCGCCCGAGTGCTGGAGCCGATGTCGTCGGCAGATCGCAAGATCGTCCACGATGCGCTGAGCGAGGTCGACGGAATTGGCACTCGCTCCGAGGGCGACGATCCGTACCGGCGTGTGGTGATCACGCCGGCCAATGGCTGACGACTCCCGATTGCTGGCCGCGCTGGCGGTCATCCAGGCTCGCGGTGCGATTGGCGAACGATCACTCGCGGACGCCATTGCACATGCCGACCGGTTCGTCTCGCTGATCCCGCCCGGTTCGAGGTCTGTCATCGACCTTGGCTCAGGGGGAGGATTGCCTGCCATCGTGATCGCCTGGCGGCGCGACGACCTCTTCGTGACGATGGTCGAGCGGCGAGCGACACGGGTCGACCTGCTGCGGCGGGCGGTGATCTCGTTGGGACTCGATGAGCGCACGGCGCTGATCGGCGCGGACGTTGCCGATGTCCCGTGCATCGCAGCCGGCTTCGACGTGGTGACCGCACGCAGCTTCGCCGACCTGGCGACGACGACTCGTTGTGTCGACAAGTTGCTCGCGGATGGCGGACTGGCGCTAATCAGCGAGCCCCCCACCGACCGGTCGGGACAATGGGCGGCAGCGCTTCACGGATATCCCCGTCTGGTCGACGACGGTGTTGAGCAGGGGATTCGTCGGTTGATCCGCCCATAGGCGTCCGCCGTGTTTCACGTGAAACATTGAGCGTCTTGCTCGGCGAGGTTCCACGTGAAACATCTGCCGACGTGGCATCCCCCGGCTCCACACCGCCAGCCGCTACGATTCAGCAGCGAACCGCAGTGCCGTCGACCCGCGTGAACAGGAGTTCTTCCTCGATGACCGCAACAGAATCTACCGAGGGCCGCCCTCTGCCCCGGGTGATCGCCATCGCCAACCAGAAGGGCGGCGTCGGCAAAACCACGACCACGATCAACCTCGGTGCCTGTCTCGCCGAGCTCGGGTTTCGAACGTTGATCATCGACCTCGACCCGCAGGGAAATGCCTCGACTGGCCTCGGTATCGAGAACCGTGGGATCGAGACGTCGATGTATCACGTGATCATGCATGAGGTTCCCTTGGAGAACTGCATCGAACCGTCGTCGGTCAAGAATCTCTTCGTGGCTCCAGCGAGCCTCGACTTGGCGGGTGCGGAGATCGAGTTGGTGCCGGCGTTCAGTCGCGAGAATCGGCTCCGTAAGGCGGTTCACGCTGTGCTCGATGACTACGACTACGTCCTGATCGATTGTCCTCCATCGCTCGGCTTGCTGACCGTCAACGGTCTCAATGCCGCCGACGAGGTGCTGGTTCCGATTCAGTGCGAGTACTACGCGCTCGAGGGACTTGGTCAGTTGCTACGCAACGTCGATCTCGTGAAGCGCAATCTCAACCCGACCTTGGAGGTCTCCACGATCGTGTGCGTGATGTACGACGCGCGGACCAAACTCGCCGAACAGGTCGTGAAGGAAGTACGCGAGCACTTCGGCAACAAGGTCTGTCGTACCGTCGTGCCGCGTACAGTGCGCCTGTCCGAGGCGCCCTCATTCGGGCAGCCGATCATCACATTCGATTCAACATCTCGTGGCGCAGCGGCATACCGCAGTGTGGCAAAGGAGGTCAGTCATGGCTCGACTCGGCGGTCTGGGTAAGGGACTCGGCGCTCTGATTCCTTCAGAGGCCGGCTCCATCGAGGGCGATTCCCCGCGGCTCGTCGATCTGCCGATTGACAGCATCATCCCCAATCAGCATCAGCCACGCGTCCACTTCGACGAAGAGACCCTGGCCGAGCTGGCGTCGTCGATCCGTGAGATCGGGGTGTTGCAGCCAGTTTTGGTCAGACCGGTGGGTGACGCTGCGTACGAACTTGTCGCCGGCGAACGCCGTTGGCGCGCCGCACGCCGGGCCGGACTTGCCGTCATTCCGGCGATCGTGCGCAACACCGATGATCTCGGATTGGTCGAGCGGGCTCTGGTCGAGAACCTACATCGGCAGGATCTGACGCCGCTGGAAGAGGCCGCCGCCTACCAACAATTGATCGAAGATTTTGAGCTCACCCACGAACAGGTGGCCAATCGGGTCGGCAAAAGCCGCTCGGCCGTGACCAACACCTTGCGATTGATGTCGCTGCCGCCGGGCATCCAGCACCTGCTCGCCGATGGTCGACTGACGGCAGGCCATGCCAGAGCGCTGCTCGGCACGCCCGACCGCACACTGCAGGAGCAGCTTGGCCGCCAGGCGGCTGCCGAGCACTGGTCAGTCAGGATGCTCGAGGACGTGATTCGCGAGCGCGGCGAGCCGACGTCGACGGTGACCCGATTGCCCGTCCGTGTTCCCGATGGCGCCGGACTGACCCCCGCGACCCGGCTCCGCGCCCCTGGTTTGCTCGAGCTCGAGGAGTTGTTGGCCGAGCACCTGCAGACGCGAGTTGGTGTCACCATGGGGACCAAGCGTGGGCGAGTGGTGATCGATTTTGCCGATCTCGAGGATCTCGAGCGCATTTACCATGTGATGACCAACCCGCCGGACTCGGTCGCCTAAATTTCACTTATAGTAGGCAAGTAACTGCAAAGAGTAGCAATCGTCATAGAAGTGTCAAGTTGAGGGTTGCACACAACTAGTGGACAAGGTTGTGGATAAACGCTCAGGTAGAGCGTGAGACCCACTGTTCAACGGCCTCGATGATCGCCACCGCGATCGCTGGACCTGCGTCGATGGCGACGCGGACCGGTCCGAAGATGCATTGCACGGCCGGCATCCGCGTCTCGCGGAGCATCGGCAAGCGCATCCCGCGCACCTCGGGCGTCAGATCGACGAGATTGCCCAATCGATCGACGATCAGCTCGGCCAACGATCGCCCACCGGCCGATTCGAACGTCGGGACGCGGTAGAACTGGACTGCGGCGGCCGGCTCGGTGTGACTCTCGAAGCCGAGATAGACATCGGCCGCGAAATGATTGGCTGCGGTTGCCTGGGTCACGGCGTCGGGCTCGTCGAGCGACATCACCGTTGCCCCGCGCTGCCGCAACTCGCGAGAAAGTGTCCTGGTCAGAGCGCTGAGACCGCCGTACTGTCCGACCACGATGCGGCATTCGGCGACCGAGCCGAGACCGGCACGCAGTCGCTCGCGCTCGCGCACCGCGGCAATTCCCGGACCGGCTCCTGATTGCGAGCTCACGATCGTGAGGGTGCGCACCGTGTCTGGGCCGCACACGCCGTCGGCCGCTGTGCCGCAGTTCGACTGAAACTCCTCCAACGCCCTCGCCGTGCCGGGGCCGAGGATGCCGTCGACACGGCCACAATCGAAGCCGAGGCGGGCGAGCCGGGACTGCAGTTCGGCAACGTCGTCGCCTCGCAGGTTCGGAGACGTCAGAAACAGCAGACGATCACCCAGTTTCCAGCTCGCCTCGACGAGGGCCGTCCAGGTTTGCTCGTCGCAGCGACCATCGCAGCGCAAGCCGCGCCCGGTTTGAAAGGCACGGACGGCAGCTTCGGTGGCTCGACAAAAAGCCGCCGCCTCGGCAGCGACGGGCGGAAACCCGGCGGCGCCGAGGCGGCGCTGCAGATCGCGTATGGCCTCGCCGCGCTGACCGGGTGTCAGCGGGAAGTAGGCAGAAATTCGTCGAGCTCCTGAAGCAACTGACCTTTGCCCTTGGCACCGACAAGACGCTTGCGCACCTCGCCGCCGCTGAAGATCAACAGGGTCGGGATGCTCATCACGTTGAATCGCATGGCGATCTCAGGATTCTCGTCGACGTTGAGCTTGGCAATGATCAGGTGATCACCTTGCTCAGCGGCGATCTCACCCAATATCGGGGCGATCATCTTGCACGGACCGCACCATTCGGCCCAGAAATCAACGATGACAGGCTTGTCGGCCGCGGCCACGGTCTCGTCGAACGTAGAGGTGGTAAGAGTGACGATGCCAGCGGTCATGGCGGTCCTTTCGATTGGAATCGTGATGCTATCGGTACTGAACGATGCTGTCGGCGTATGCATTCCCTGCGCCGTGGTGACGGTCGGCACGCAGATCTAGCTGAGCGATTCCAGCCATCGTTCGCAGTCGATCGCCGCCATACAGCCGGATCCGGCTGCGGTGATCGCCTGGCGGTAGGTGTGATCCTGCACGTCACCGCAGGCAAAGACGCCCGGAACACTGGTGTACGACGAGCCAGGCTTGGTGATCAAGTACCCGCTGTCCTCCATGTCGAGCACGCCTTTGAAGAGATCGGTGTTGGGTCGGTGTCCGATGGCAACGAACAACCCGGTGACCGGCAGGGTGGAGACCTCGTCGGTCAGCACATTGCGTACCACCGCCCCCTTTAATTTCGTGTCACCGACGAGATCTTCGACGACGGTGTTCCACATGATCTCGATCTTCGGATTGTTGAGCGCTCGATCCTGCATGATCTTCGATGCGCGCAGCGTGTCGCGCCGGTGAATCATGGTGACCTTCGAGGCGAACTTGGTCAGGAACGTGGCTTCTTCGACCGCACTATCGCCGCCGCCGGCCACAGCGATCTCCTGTCCGCGGAAGAAGAATCCATCGCACGTCGCGCACGTCGACAGGCCATAGCCCAACAACCTCGACTCGGCCTCGAGACCGAGCATCAAACTTTGCGCGCCTGTCGACACGATCACGGCATCGGCGGTGAACTGCTTGTCACGCACACTGAGCTTGAATGGTCGCTCGCTGAAGTCGACCGCGGTCACCTTCTCCGTCAGGAACTCGGCACCGAAGCGCAGTGCCTGCTCGCGAAACTTCACCATCAACTCGGGGCCCATGATGCCGTCGGGAAAGCCGGGAAAGTTCTCGACGTCGGTGGTCAACATCAGTTGCCCGCCAGGTTGGTCAGACGTGCTCGATGGCTCGCCCTCGATCACCAATGGATGGAGGTTGGCCCGGGCTGCATAGATTGCTGCGGTCAACCCGGCAGGCCCCGAGCCGACAATGACGACGTGGTGGTGACTCATGATCGTTCGCTCTCATAACGCTTGCGCATCATCAACGAACCGCCGAGCACCATCAATCCGCCGAGCACCACGTACGAGGTCCAGACCGACGAATCGTGGTCGGTGCCGATGGCGATGAGCCGTTGCAAAAACTTGGTGCTGAGGATCAGCATGAGCGCGAAGGTGACTGGAGCGGCGATCGCAATGACAAGGCCGAACACCACGGCGCGCACTGCGTACACAGCGCGATTCGTGACGGTGGTACGCACCTTGCCGACGAAGCCATCGATGGTGTCGGCGAGATCTGCTGCCCAATTTGGGTCGGTGAGAGGATTACCCGGCATGACGTTCAGCCTACTGCCGGTCGGCGTCGTGCCGAACGGTCGGCGGCTACGGCGCGGCGACCTCGTCGAGTACCCGACAGTTGTCGGCATCGAGAGCCTGAATTGAATCATTCGCTGTGTTGCGCACGGCGTATGCAGAGGTTCCCTGGAAGACGATCGCGCCCAGCACGACCTGATCAGATGTGATGCATGAGGGCTGTGCGTCGGCACTGCCGGCAGACCTCTCGGCAGCGAGAACGAGTGCATCGGTTGTGGGCGCTCCTACCGCGGGCGCAGTGCTGGCGGCCAATTCAAGACTCGAGGCGTACTCCGCCAGATCCCGAGCGCTGTCGACCGCGGGTGGCGCGGCTGACGCGCCTTCGGCGAAGACATCACCCGGGGCCGGAGCAAGCCCCGCGTCATCGGTGTCGAAGGCCTTTGTTGCGGCTGACTCGGCTGGCGACTCGGTAGCCGCTGGGGCCGTCGTGCGCTCGTTCGCGGCGGTCGACACTTCGTTGTTGTCCGTCGACTTGAGCGCGGCAACCGCAACGACTCCGACGACGAGTGCAGCGGCTACTCCGGTGAGCACCCGGTAGGTACGCATGCGACGCGACTGCAACGAGATCACCCTCGCCGTGGCCGCAGCAGGCACCGCTGCCGCTGTCGTGTGGATGGCGTCGAACTCGGCCAACGCAGCCGCAATCGCTGCGGTGCGGGTGCTCTCGACGACCGGTTCGACCTCGCTGAGCGCGGCGCGTACTCGTGCGAAGGATTCAATTGTTGCCATCACGCCGGCGTCGGCTGCTGCGGAAGCGCGCTCGGCTGCATCGAGTTCCCCGTCGAGATAGGCGCTGGCCAGTTCGGCGTTGATGGGCGTGTCGTCGTCGTTCATGGTGCTCTACTTGGACGTTCGGGATCGGTGGGTTGGTTCCCGGCATCGGGTGACAGGGCAGCGGCCAGCGCCGCCCGCCCTCTGGCGATACGGCTCTTCACCGTACCGATGGGGATGTCGAGCGCAGCGGCGATCTCCGCGTAGTCGAGGTCGGCCACGTCACGGAGCACGACTGGCAGGCGGTAGTCGTCGCTGAGTTGTCGAAGCGCCGCGTCGAGAGCCAGATGATCGCCAACGGCGTCGATCCGTTGCCCGCTGTCGGGGTCGGCGATGTCGTTGTGATGGCGATGCTCGTCGTCCTCGTTCGAGGATGGCAGAGGGCGACGCTTGCGGCGGCGAAGCTCGTCGAGGCTGGCGTTGGTGGCGATGCGATAGGCCCAGGTTCCGAACGACGAGCGCCCGTCGAATCGGTCGAGGTTGCGCACGATGGCGATCATCGCGTCTTGTGCTGCATCGGCTGCGTCGGCCTCGTGGCCCGTGATCCGCCGGCACACCGCATGCACGCGTTCATAGTGGCGGCGGAGCAGCTGGTCGAGTGCCCCACGGTCTCCCCCCTGGGCTGCAGTCACCAGCTCGTGGTCGGCGAGCTGTGTTGCGATGGCGGCGAGACTACCGCCGCAACCCGGTGTCAGGTGGCGACGAAGTTCATTTCCGAGATGTCGCCGCGGTAGGGGTTCTTGGTGCATTCGTCGGTTTTGGCCAACTGCTTGAACATCACGAGCACATAGCGAGTCGGCTTGTTGAGCGACACGGTGATGGCTTCGGGATCCGCGCCCACCGCCTTTTTCAACGGCGAGCCCCAGTCTGCAATCTGCGCAGGGATCGCGCCGTCGCCAGCGGTGAGAATCTGCAGTTGGTACGGAGCGCTGCTGATCGACACCGTGAACGTTCCGATCGCCGCCGTGCCAAGGTCGGCGACGACACCAACGCCCTGCTTGCCGCCGAGCGATCTCGACCCGTAGCACAGTGTCGACCAGAAGGTGGCTGGATCGCCGTCGATCGCCCGCCCCACCAGATCGTCGTTCTCCTGCCCGTCGTCGCCCTCCGGGTCGTAGGTGGTGACCTGGACGATCTTCGATGTCGGCGCGGCCGGGGCAATGGTCGTCGTGATGGGCACGACCGTTGGCGGCGCCGCGAATCCGCTGTCGGGGGTGTCGTCGCGCAGTGTGGTCCACAGCAAACCGCCAAGCACAAGAGCCGCAGCCAACAGCCCACCGACGAGGATCAGTGAGGGGCCGCGGCGGTGCTCGAATGTCTTGTTCGGTTGCAGTCGCGGTCTCGTCGTACTCGTGGGTGTTCGATCAGCTCGGTGCGCTGGGCCCACCGGTCGGCCGCTGCGCGGCACCGGTCTGTAGCCGCCGATCGCGTCCGGCTCGAGTCCGGCGACGGGGTACTTGGCTACGACGGGATTCTGGCCGGTGGGCCGTCGGCCCGGGGCGCCTGTGGGAGGCGTCGCCGACCCGGTGGGGTCATCGACGTGGGTGGCCACCCGAGTCAGCGCGACGCGAACCTCCGAGCCGGTCGCGAAACGATCCATCGGTCGACGGGCGAGGAGTCGGTGGATCAGTTCGGCGAGACCGTACGGCAATGTCGGGCGCAGTCGAGCGAGGTCAGTGGGATCGCGATTGAGTCGGGCGAGCGCGGTATCGGTGTCGGTTTCGCCGAGGAACGGCACCCGCCCGGCGAGGCACTCGTACAGCACGAGCCCGAGCGAGTACAGATCGGCTCGACCATCGAGCTTCTTGCCGCGGACCTGTTCTGGCGACAGGTATTTCGCTGTACCCATCATCACGTTGGCACTGGTGAGGTCGTCGCCAGTGGCGCCGAGTCCTTTGGCGATGCCGAAGTCGGTCAGCAGCACACGGCCGTCAGGTGTGATCAAGATGTTGCCTGGCTTCACGTCACGATGCACGAGCCCGGCGCGGTGCGCAGTGTCGAGGGCAGCGGCAACGCACGAGCCGATGTGGATGGTGAGGTCGGGGCTCAGCCGGCGCTGCTCGTCGAGCAGTTGGCGCAGGCTCTTGCCATTGACGAGCTGCATGACGACCGCCAGCCGGCGGCTGTTGCCACTGGTGTCTTCGATCGCGTCGTAGACGGCGACGATGTTGGGATGGCTCAACTGGGCGACGGCAATTGCCTCGCGACGGAAACGCTCGGCGACCACCGGGTCCGCAGCCAATGTCGGCTTCAGCAGCTTGACTGCGACCTGTCGCGTCAGTGCCAGGTCGGTCGCCAACCAGACCTCGGCCATACCGCCTTGCGCGAGTCGTCGCTCCAGCTGGTAACGCTGGGCGAGAATCGACGCAGAGATCGGTGGAGGGCTGGCTGCGCCAGGAATAGTTGCTGACATGTCCGCCCGCGAACGCTAGTGGCGCAGGGCCCGAGAAACCGGGCAATAGGTCAGGCGCGGGTGAAGAACGCAACCCCGATGGTGCCTCGTCCGGCATGCGATCCGACGACCGGGCCAATATCGCCGACGACGATCTCGCCGTCGACGTGAGGGCGCAACATGGCAACGAACTGGTCGACGTCGCGGCAGTCGGCGTGCAACACGAACAAGCTGTCGAGTCCTTCGACGGCGGCAACCTTCTCGACCAGGAACGCGAGGGCTTTGCTGCGCGTGCGTTGCTTGCCCCCCTGCTCGACCTTGCCCTCGCGGACCTCGATGATCGGCTTGATTGCCAGCGCCGATGCCAGGAGGGCTTTTGCGCCGCCGATGCGCCCACCTTTCTTGAGGTTGTCGAGGGTGTCGAGCGCGCCCCACACATGCGTCCGTCCGGCGAGATCTGTGGCATGGGCCACGACCTCGTCGTGGGTCGCCCCGCCAGCGGCCATGCGCGCGCACGAGGCCACGATTGCTCCGAGGCCCAACGTTGCGGATCTGCTGTCGATCACACTGACCGGAATGAGGTCAGCGACCGACCTCGCGGCCAGTTCGGCCGACTGCATGGTTGCGGACAACGCACCGCTCAACGAGATGGTCACCACACTGCTGGCACCATCTGCTGCGAGCGCTCGATATGTCTGCTCGAACTGCCCCGGCGCGGGTGCTGCGGTCTCGGGCAGCGTCGGCGACGCTGCGCACTTCGCCCAGAACTCGGCGACGCTGAGGTCGAGACGATCGACGTACTCGTGACCGTCGATGCGGATGGTCAACGGGACGATCTCGATTCCGAATTCGTCGGCGACTGCCTGCGGGAGATCGCAAGCTGAGTCGGTGACGATACGAACGCGATTGGTGCTCACGAGACAGGCAGGGTAGCTGGCGTAGATTGTCGGCGCTTCCGTCGAGTTGATTGCGCGTGCTGCAGCCACCACAGCAACACCAGCCCGAACACGGCGCCGGTCAGCACGTTGCCGACGCCCAGCGCGTTGACCCGAAACCTCAATGGCACCGTGTCGCCGAGCGGAACATCGTTGGGTGTGAACACGTCGAGCGATACAGCCGAGGTGCCGTTGGAGCGTGCCTCGACAGGAATCGGGATGTCGATCGGTACGCCCGGCTGGAGTACGACGGGCTGGGGATCGTTGGCGAAGACCAGCTTGCCCGACGGGGACGTGAGTTGGACCTTGACCTTCAACGGAACGTCGGAGGTGTTGACGAATCGAACACGCACGGTGCTCTGTCGCCCAGGCAGGTTGACGGTGTAGGCCGGAGGCACCTGTATCGCATCTCGGATCTCGGCGAGCTCGGCACTCACCGTGCTGTTCATCAACTCGGCGTCGAGATCGTCGAGAGCGGTGGTCGGCAGCAGGGCGACGAGCTCGCGCCACGCCGGCGGACGCTCGTTATCGTCGGGCAACATGGACGCGACCCCATTGATCTCGTCGCGCAACGACACCTGCGTGAAAACCCGCTTCTCCAAGACGTTGCCGTCGACACTCGGAAGCGTGACGGGGCGTTCCTCCCCATCAAAGAGAAAGCGCTCGGTACGGAGTGCGACCTCGTCGAGTGTTGCTGCCGCCAACCCGGGCGTCTCGGCGATCAGCGTTGTGATCGACCCGATCAGACCGGCATCTGGAACGCCGAGATCGGGCGTGGCAACCAGCACGGCATGCCGCCGCAGGCTCGCGCCGGCCGTCTCGATCCTCTGTCGCAACGCCAGCAAGTTGGCGACGGCATAGATTCTGGTGAGTTCCGGTGTTGCCAGTGGACGAATGAGCAACTGCGCGATCGTTCGGTCGACGACAGCGACATCGATGGCGGTGTCGTTGGGCAGTCGCGCTGCGAACAGTTCGCCTGTGAAGTCGCTGTACTCCTTGATCGAGCCATCGAGACCTTTGTAGATCTCCGGTGTCATCACCATCAGCCCGGCGCCCAGGTTGCGGCGCAACGTCGCGCCTTCGGCACTGATCGGCTGGTCGACGAAAATGGTCGACCGACTGATGATTGCCGGTCCGAGACCGAGCCCGACGAGGCGATCCTGACCGTCGCGGAGCCACGACGTGTACAACGCACTCTGGCCGGCCGCTGCGGCAGCCGACGGATCGATGGGCCATTGTGGTTCAGCGATCACCTGATGGAGCTGCAACGAGGCGATCAGCCGCATGAAGAGGGCCGGGTCCAACACCTGCAGGCCGTTGAGCACCTCTGGCGCAATCCGCACCGTCGAAGGGATACCGCTGGCGTTCAAGGCGTCCAGGCTGTTGGCCAACTCGGTCATCTCGGCGACGGTTGATTGGTCGTCGAGACTGGTGATGCCTCTGCTATCGAGGTGGACCGTGCTGTGTGTGCCGATCGCCAGCGCCACCGAGAGCGGGTCGGGGTCGATCGCGGCCTCGGAGACGGCCGGCGAACGGTTGAGGAACGTCAGTACCGTCGACAAGATCCTGCCGTTCCGTTGTACGGCGATGGTCAGTGGGTACAGCCCGGCGCGGGGGATGCTGAGAGCATCGGGTCGAACTTCGGCGATCTCCAGCGGAATCGAGAAGGTGAACTGGCCCGGTACGGGCCCGGTGCAGCACAGCGGCGAGATCGCCACGGTGTCATCCGGCCGCGACAGCGTGCCGTTGATGATCGGCGCCAGGTCTTCTCGCCTGTTGACACGTTGAGCGACCGTCACAGCGAACAGGGCCGTGGACAGATCGGTATCGGCCAACGCCGCGGGCAGGGCAACGGTGGCAGTCAGAAATCCGTCGGCGGCGACATTGAAGGACTGAGCGATCAACTCGAGATCGCCCTGTGCGGCCTCGACAGATGCAGGCAGCAGCGTGATGAACGATGTGCTGAGGAGCATCAGCAGCGCGAGTACAGCCCGGCCTCGAATCACTCGATCCGCCGTTCCAAGACGTGCAGACGATCACTGAGATCGGTGAATCCAAGGCCGTGATACAGGGTCAGGGCAGCTTTGTTGCCGACATGGGTGTTGACCAGCGCGCGCTGCACGCGCCAGCGTGCCATCCATCGCAGTGAGTCGCCGACCAGGGCCGAGCCATGACCATGATGCTGATGTGTCGGCGACACTGCGAGACGCTGGATGTACCCGTTGTGCCCATCCCGCCCCGAGATGGCGTAGGCGACGATCCCATCGTCGACTCGAATGGCGCGGGCGCGGTGGCGTGGCGTCGCCGACCGCACGTCGCCGATGCCGACGCGATCGATGCACCACCCCGCGCCGAACGCGGCGACGTCGACACGACTCGCCTCGGAGTTGTCATCGGTGGTCAGACGAACGGCACGGGTCGATCGCTTGCCTGAAGCAGCAGCAGCAGTGCTGATGGCGGTGTGCTCGAGCAGCACCAGGCTTTGAACCGCTTCGAAGCCGAGGCGTTCGAATCGAGCGCCTGCCTGAGCGCCCAGCGCACCGGTGCGAACTGTGTCGTATCCGGCGGCGCGCAGCTCGCTGATCCACCCGATGATGTCGGACGGGGTCGGCAGACGTGTCTGGTTGTACAGCACGAGGTGGGCCACGTTCGGTTCGAATGCCCACGGCCGAACCCTGGCGACGACAGTGCCGGCGCGAAGCATCAACGGTGCGCTGGTCAGTGATCGCATCGCTGGCTTCACGGGTCAAACGGTAGCTCCGAGTTGGCCGCAGCGAGGTAGCGTCCAACAGCGTGACCGTGCTGTTCGCCACCCACTCGGCTTACCTCGAGCATCTTGCCGGACCGCGGCATCCCGAGCGACCCGAGCGGCTCGAAGCCGTACTCGAAGGTGTTCGCCGCGCGGATCTCGGCGATGCCATCTCGCCGCTCGAGCCGCGGGCGGCCGAGCGGGCCGACCTCGAGCGCGTGCATCCCGCGTGGTATCTCGATCGAATGGAGACGATGTGTGCCGGTGGCGGTGGTCGCATCGACCCCGACACCTATGCGAGCCCGGGCAGCTTTCAAGCGGCGAGCCTGGCTGCGGGCGCCGGCCTGACGGCAGTCGACGCACTTCGCGCCGGCAAAGGCGATGCCGCGTTCTGCGCAGTTCGCCCCCCCGGACATCACGCATCGACAACCGAGTCGATGGGATTTTGCATGATCTCCAATGTCGCCATCGTCGCCGCGTCGCTAGCCGATCAGGGAGAGCGGGTCATGGTGTTCGACTACGACGCGCATCACGGGAATGGCACCCAAGACGTGTTCTACGACGATCCGCGGGTCTTGTTCGTCAGCTGTCACCAGTGGCCGCTGTATCCCGGAACCGGCGATGTCACGGAAACGGGAAGCGGTGCTGGGGCCGGCACGACCCTCAACATTCCATTGCCCGCTGGCGCCACGGGCGACGTGTACCTGCAGGCGTTCGATGAACTTGTTGCTGCGGTGGCCGATCGCTTCGACCCGACCTGGGTGATCGTGTCGGCGGGCTTCGATGCCCACCGCGACGACCCACTCACCGATATGGGACTGGCTGCGGGCGACTACGGTCCGCTGACCGGCCGTGTTCTGTCACTGGTGCCTGCTGGACGGCGGCTGGTCATGCTCGAAGGCGGATATGACCTCGATGCGTTGACGAGTTGCAGCACCGAGGTCATGCGTCAACTCGCGGGCGTGCCCGCACCCGCCGGCCAGGGCGCAGGTCAACGGGCGGGCGACGTCGAGGGCCCGACATCGGCGGGCCCTGGCTCCGATGCCGTCAATGCCGTGGCTCGTCACTGGCGGCAGCAGGGCTGGTTGTGATCCCGGATCGTTTCCGTCCGGTCCTCGACGAGCTTTCCCCACTGACGGAGCGGTTCATCGCCACTGGCCATCGCCTGTACCTGGTCGGCGGCACCGTCCGCGACCTGCTGATCGGTGACGACCGCGACGACTACGACTTCGATGCCACCACCACGGCCCGCCCGGGTGACATCAAAGCCTGTCTGGCAGGTTGGGCCGACGCTGTCTGGACACAGGGCGAGCGCTTCGGCACGATCGGGGCCAAGAAGGACGGCCGTACCTACGAGATCACCACGCACCGCGCCGAGGCGTACAACGACGACTCGCGCAAGCCACATGTCCAGTTCGCCGACGAGATCGAGACCGACCTCTCGCGTCGCGATTTCACGATCAATGCGATGGCGCTCGAACTGACATCGTCGACGCCGAATCTTGTCGACCCGTTCGGCGGCGCCAGCGATCTGGTGACGCGCACCTTGCGCACACCGTTGTCGCCCGAGGTGTCGTTCAGCGACGACCCGTTGCGCATGTTGCGCGCCGCGCGATTCATCGCCCGCTACCAACTGCAGCCAGTCCCCGAACTGACCGCCGCGGTTGCTGCGATGCATGCGCGCCTGGAGATCGTTTCCGCCGAGCGGATTCGCGACGAACTCGACAAGCTCATCGTGGTCGACCATCCCAGCGCCGGATTGTGGTTTGCGATCGAGACCGGTCTCGCCGACGAGTTCTTGCCCGAGTTGCCGGCGATGCGTCTCGAGCAGGACCCGATCCATCGACACAAAGATGTGTTGACTCATACCCTGGCGGTTGTCGAGAACGTGCGCCCCGAG
>JANOJI010000428.1:0-3232 GCA_031408175.1 Ilumatobacteraceae bacterium | reverse complement strand
CGACTCGGCTGTGCTGACAGCACTGGGCAATGACGTCGGGTTCGATCTCGTGTTCTCGCGACAGTTGATCGCCCACGCCCGTCAAGACGACATCGCGATCGGCCTCTCGACCAGCGGCAACTCACCCAACCTGCTGTGCGCCTTCGCCGAGGCCGCTGGCAGACGGTTGCTGAGCATCGGGATCGCCGGATACTCCGGTGGTGAGATGGCACAGTCGCCTCATGTCCAGCACTGCCTGGTGGTCGACGCCGACAGTGTGCACCGCATCCAGGAGACGCAGGCGGCGCTCGGATTTACCCTGTGGCACTCTGTGCAATCACGAATGTCGACGATGAAGGAGGAACAGCGATGACATCAGTTGGTGAGCGTGAAGCTGCGGTCCTCGTCCGCATCGAAGCGTTCCGGCGGAGACGGCCGCGCCTGACTGACGAGGTGGTCACATTGGCCCACGGCGCTGGCGGCAAGGCGTCCGCGGCCTTGGTCGACGCTGTGTTCGTCGAGGCCTTTGCCGGCGGCGACCAAACGCCGCTGGCCGATGCTGCCACGCTGACACTGCCCACCGGTCAACGTCTCGCATTCACCACCGACTCGTTCGTCGTGCAACCTCGGCGCTTCCCAGGCGGATCGATCGGTCATCTCGCAGTGCATGGCACGGTGAACGATCTTGCTGTCTCCGGCGCCACGCCGATGTGGCTGTCGGCCGCGTTCGTGATCGAAGAGGGTTTCCCGATCGCCGAGCTCCATGAGATCGCAGCCGACATGGCCGAGGCTGCCGCAACTGCCAGGGTCGGTCTGGTCACGGGCGACACCAAGGTGGTGGGCAAGGGCGCCGCTGACGGCTTGTACATCACCACCGCGGGAGTCGGCGTGATCCCACCGGGACGTCAGCTCGGCCCGCAGCACATCCGCCCGGGAGACGTTGTGCTGCTGTCGGGCAACATGGCCGATCACGGCATGGCCGTGATGCTGGCACGCGGTGATCTCAAGCTCCACGCAGACATCCGTTCCGACACCGCAGCGCTCGGGCAGTTGATCCAGCAGCTGCTCGAGGCCGCGCCTTCGACGCGCTGGATGCGCGATCCAACGAGAGGCGGCGTGGCAACGGTGTGCAACGAGCTCGCCCGCGACTCGAACCTCGGCGTGGTGCTGGACGAGACACTGCTTCCCATCGCCCCGGCTGTAGTGGGCGCATGCGATCTGCTGGGGATTGATCCGCTGTACGTCGCCAACGAGGGCAAGGTGGTCGTGGTCGTGGCGGCCGACGAGGCCGATGCCGCACTGGCGGCGATGCGGTCGAATCCGCTCGGTGCCAACGCGACACGTATAGGCCAAATCGTCGCCGACCCGGCGGCAATCGTCGTGCTGCTGACAACGTTCGGCGGAACCCGAATCGTCGACATGCTGGTCGGCGACCCTCTGCCGCGCATTTGCTGAAACCGTGGCCACCAGCGCGACAACCAGGGAGCGACTGCGGGTCACCGGCACCGTGCAAGGCGTCGGTTTCCGGCCCTTCGTCTATCGCCATGCCGTTGCGCTCGGCCTCGTCGGCTACGTGTTGAACGACAGTGCGGGCGTGCTGATCGAAGTCGAAGGTCCTGCCGAGCGCGTTGCCGAGCTCACCCGGCTGCTTGTCGACGATGCTCCGCCGCTGGCACGAGTTGCCGGGGTTGCTGCCGAGCAGCTGCTGCCATCGGGCACCGCCACCGGGTTCCGCATCGTCGAGAGCCACGACGCCGGATCCGCCGACGTTCCGATCAGCATCGACACGACTACCTGCATCGACTGCCTGACGGAGGTCGACGACCCTCAGGACCGCCGCTATGGCTACGCCTTCACCAACTGCACGAACTGCGGACCCCGCTACACGATCGTGCTCGGCGTGCCATACGACCGGCCGGCCACCACGATGGCGGGTTTCGACATGTGTCGTGAGTGCCAAGCCGAGTACGACGATCCAACGGATCGGAGGTTCCATGCTCAGCCCAACGCGTGCCCCGTGTGCGGTCCTCAGCTGACATGGCGTGACACATCGACAGCGACGGTGTCTACATCGGGGCCGCCGGCAATCGATGCAGCGATCGACGCGATCATTTCCGGGCGGATCGTGGCCATGAAGGGAATCGGCGGGTACCACCTCGTGGCCGATGCGACCAACGAGTTGGCGATCGACGAGCTTCGACGACGAAAGGCACGCGACGACAAGCCATTCGCCGTGATGGTCGCATCGCTCGCTGCTGCTCACGAACTGTGCACGCTCGACAACGCTGCCACGGCAGCGCTGTCGTCGATTCGCCGACCGATCGTGCTCGCACCACGTCGCCCGGCCGGCGCTCTGGCGGCCAGCATCGCTCCGGGCCTTCCCGAGCTCGGCCTGATGCTGCCGTACAGCGCATTGCACCACATCATGCTGATGCGCGCGGCGCGACCGTTGGTGATGACCAGCGGCAACCTCAGCGACGAACCGATCGCCCACCACGACGACGACGCCGCATCACGCCTCGGGCCATTGGTCGACGGTCTGCTGCAACACGATCGCCCGATTCACATCCGCTGCGACGACTCCGTGGTGAGGGCCACCCCGATCCGCATGCAGGTGTTGCGACGATCGCGTGGCTATGCGCCCGAGCCACTCACCCTGCCCTTTCGAGCCCGCCAACCCGTGCTCGCCGTCGGTGCCGAATTGAAGAGCACGGTCAGCGTCGCCAAGAACGGTTGGCTCGTGCCCAGTCATCACATCGGCGATCTCGAACACCTCGCCACGTACCGCTCGTTCCTGCAGGCGGTCAGTCATCTACCGCGCCTGTACGGGGTCGTGCCCGAACTGGTCGCCCACGATATGCACCCCGAGTATCTGTCGAGCAAATGGGCCGCGCAACTCGATGTGCCCAACATCGCCGTGCAGCACCACCACGCGCACGTCGCAGCCTGCATGGTCGAGCACGGTCGCATCGAACCGGTGCTGGGTATCGCCTACGACGGCCTCGGGTATGGTCCCGACGGCACGCTGTGGGGCGGCGAAATGCTGGTGGCCGACTTCGTGTCGTCGCGTCGGGTTGCCCACCTCCGGCCGGTGCGGATGCCAGGCGGCGTGGCTGCCATCCGCGAGCCGTGGCGGATGGCAGCGGTATGGGGTGCCGCCGCGACAGGACGGAATGCAGCAGCGCAACGGGCGCGCGCACGTGGTGTCGACGACCAAATGGTTGATGCGGTGCTCGATCTTGCCGAACAACGG
>JANOJI010000392.1:0-23548 GCA_031408175.1 Ilumatobacteraceae bacterium | reverse complement strand
TCGAGCAGCTGGTGCCCGAACTAGCGCTCGCCGTCGACGGCGACCCCGCCACCGCAGTGCCGTCGGCCGCACCGATCAGCTACTCACTGTCGTGGATGTGCTGGGCGAGGTAGTGCGCATCGCCGACCTGGCGAACGAGTTCGAGCTGAGCCTCGAGCCAGTCGGCGTGGGATTCCTCGCCCATCAGGATGCTCTCGAGTAGTTCGCGACTCCCGTTGTCGCTCAGCTCCACGCAACGGGCGATGCCCCGATTGAGCCGCTCGATCGCCTCGCGCTCGAGGTCGAGAGCGAGCTGCAGCTTTTCGACGGCGGTCTCTCCGACGCGAACCGTGCCGACGCGCTGGAGATTGGGCAAGCCATCGAGGTACAAGATGCGCTCGATGAGTTTGTCAGCGTCATGCATTTCGTCGATCGATTCATCGCGGAAGCGCTTGCCCAGACGTTGGTATCCCCAGTTCTGGAACATCTTCGCGTCGACGAAGTATTGGTTGATCGCGGTCAGCTCGCTCGTCAGAACGTCGTTCAGCAACTCGATGACGTCGTCGTGGCCCTTCATAGTGCTCCTTCGGTCACGTCGCGACGTTCTACGCAGCGTGCTCCGACTGAGTCTTGCCGACGTCGCCGTATTCGGCAAGGAGTCGTTGCAGCTCGGGCCAGCAGCCGCCACAGCGACTGCCAGCAGTGCAGAGTGAGGCGAGATCGTCGACGGTGTCGGCGCCAGCACAGATGGCGGCGTGCACCGTGCGGTCGGTCACTGCCTGACAACTGCACACGACCACGGTCAGCCGCCCCGCTGGATCTCGGTGTATCGACCGGTCTTGACACGCCTGGGAACACCGGCCGCGATCAACGCTTGCGCGGCACGCAGCGGAACACGGATGGTGCGGGGGAGCCGATGGGTGATGCCGGTGACTTCGGCGGTGGTGCCCTGCTCGTCGACGATCAGGCACACGAACTCGACTCGACGGAACCCGAGCGCGGATACCGACGGGCGTGCGACGCCTGGTACGACATCGACCATCGGAACCTCCTTCGCAGCGACGGGCCTTCTCGGCAATCGGCCTTCTCCAAGTATATTAGGCATACCTAATACGCTTTGCAACTGATTGCCGAGAAGTCAGGTTCGCTCAGCCCCAGCGCTGCGGGTCGTCGGGGTTCAGCCCCAGGCACAGCTTGCCGACCAGCTCGTGGGCCAGCAAGGTGTTGCCGGGGTGGAAGCGGCCCATGCGCACGTCGCGGAAGATCTGCTCGAGGCGGTTGCCCTTGAAAACTGCACTGCCGCCCGACAGATCCATGGCCCGATCGACGATGTCGTAGGCCTGATTGATGATGAAGTGACGAGCACCCACCAGACGAACAGGCCAATCGGCATGTGGTACGCCGGTGGCCCAGTCGGTGGTCACTCGCTCGAGCAGCGCCTCGCAGGCGTCGAGAGAAATGCGCATCTCCGACACGTTGTGCTGCACCTCGGGGTGGTGGGCCATCGAGCGGGTCAGCGCGACCGATGTGCGCTTCGGCATGCGGTCGACCGTGATGTCGAATGCGCGGCGGGCAGCGCCCAAGTAGACGGTCGCGAACCCCATCAGGGCCCAGGCGAAGACGCCGACTTGGAACAGTCCAGCGCCGGCAAAGCCCGCCGGGCACACCAGCACGATGTTCTCGTCAGCCACGAATGCCCGATCGAGCACCGTGTCGTGGCTCTGAGTTGCCCGCATGCCAAGGGTGTCCCAGGTCTCGATGATCTCGTAGCCAGCCGTGTTGCGGGGCAGGAAGCCGTGGACGATCTTCGGGTTTGTCGGGTCGGAGGTGTCCATCGCGTGGAATCCGGCGAGGGTCCATACTGGCGAGAGGCTGCCGAAGATCTTGTGCCCGGTGATCTCCCAACCCCCGGGCACCTTCTCGGCCTTCGCCGACGAGAGCAGCAACGGAATGTCGTTGCCGGCTTCGCCGTGAATAGCGGCGAAGACTTCGCCGGCGGCGGCTCGTTCGAGCATCCAGCGGCACGAGGTGTCGCCGGAGCGAAGGAGGTCGGCGGCGACGCCGGTCCAGTACAGATGCATGTTGACCGCAACGGCGGTCGCCGGCGCGTAGTAGGCGAGGCGGCCCTGCAGTCGGGCGATCTCGTCGAGCCGCAGGCCCGCGCCACCGAATTCGGTGGGAACGGCAGCGAGCAGGTAGCCCGATTCGCGAAGTTCGTCCCAATCCTCGTCGAAGAATCGGTTTTCGCGGTCGTAGATGGCCGCCCGAGCATCGAACCGAGCGAGCATCTCGTCGGTCAACAGTTCGGTCGTGGTGGTCATGGTCGTCATGTGATGTCTCCAAGTTCAGGATTGGTTGTCGTGACGACGACGATTTTCAGCTGGCCGGGACAGGCCCGAATTGCTCGACGGCGACGATGACATCAGCAGGAATTCCCAGGCGGGCGGCCGCCTCGATGATGGCCTCCGGGTTGGGGGCCTCGTAGAGGCAATACGTTTTCTTCTTGTCGGCGGACAGAAACGAGTACACCCAGCGAACGCCGACATCGTCGTTGACCAGCCGAATTCCGGCATAGTCGAGTACGTCAGGGTCCAACTGCTCGGCAAAGTTCCGTTCGATCACGAAGAGGGCCATGGATCATCCTCATGTTGTGTCGTGAACCCTCCCACCGGGCCCGGCAGGAGGTCTCACGTCGTCGTCACGATGACTGTACGGAATCCCGATCCCGCTGTCATGACCATCTTTCGCCTTCGCGGACGGGAATTTCGTTGACTCGACGACCCGATTGGTAGTCAGATCTGACTATTGCGAGGGGATACATGATGGCCGAAACCACGTCGACGTCGACAATCATGTGCGTCGACACGGTCGTGACGGAGCACATCGACCTGGTCTCCGAGGTGGCGCGGGCCAGTGCGGGCCGGGTGATCGAAACGGTCGGCGAGCGAACGGTGCTGGCCTTCGAGAGCGCATCGGCGGCGGTCTCGGCCGGTGTTGAGATGCAGCAAGCAGTCGCCAGTTCATCGCAGCCGTGGCCATGTCGGATCGGGTTGGCCACGGGCGACATCGTCTGGACTGACGACGGCTGTACAGGGGTACCCGTGGGTACGGCAGCCGCGCTCTTTGCCCACGCCGAGCCCGGGCAGATCCTGGTCAACAACGTCGTCAGATGGCTCGCGGCCCACCCCGTCGGTGGTACCTATCTCGATCTCGGAGCGATCGAGATCGACGGCGTTGACGAGCCGGTCGACATGTATGCACTGCAGTGGCAGCCACTCGCGCCGCGTGCTGCAGCCGAAACCTCAGGCGAGCAGCCGTCGGTGCCCCTACCGGCTGCTCTCGCCTCGCCTGCACGTCAGCGACTGGTCGGACGTGAGTCCGAATGGAGCGCCCTGACCGACGCCTGGCGGCGCGTGGAGCGGGGGGCCCGCGAGGTGGTGCTGATCGGTGGCGAAGCGGGTGCGGGCAAGACTCGATTGGCCGCCGAGTTCGCCCGGCATTGTCACGACGGGGGAGCCATTGTCCTGTTCGGAACATGCGACGAGGAGCTAGCGCTGCCCTACCAGCCTTGGGTCCACGCGCTGGACCATCTGCTGCGCTCCCTGCCGGGATTCGGTCGGCCGATCAACAGCGATCGTGATCTCGGCGATCTGCTCGTTCTGCTCCCGCAACTCCAACGGCTCGTGCCGGGCTTGCCACGTCCTGCCGTGGCGGATCCGGAGACCGACCGTTACCTGTTGTTCTCAGCTGTCGATCGCGTTCTGGCAAGCGCAGCGCGGCAGTCACCGCTGCTCGTGCTGCTCGACGACGTCCACTGGGCAGGTCGACAGACTCTCGAGCTGCTCCGACATCTTGTGCGTGCAGGTGCGGCGTCGGGCCTGATGATCGTGGCCACCTTCCGCGACGGCACGGCAGATCTCGCCGATCCGCTGGCCGAGTCTCTGGTCGATCTGCAACGAAGTGAGAGCGTCTCGCGTCTTCGACTGGGCGGGCTCGATGCGGCCAGCGTCGAGCAGTTCGTGTCCAGTGCGCTCGATCAAGAGCTCGACGGAGAACTGCGCCATCTCGCCGCGGCTGCCGCTGAGCGCAGTGGAGGCAATGCGTTCTTCCTGGGTGAGCTGTGGCGGCATCTCGTCCACCACGGTGTCGTTGCCCGCCACGAAGACAGGTGGATCGTTCGGCGCGACATTGCCAGCGTCGGTGCCCCCGACACGGTGAAAGATGTGGTGGCCGGACGCATGACCAGGCTGTCACGGCGGGCTCGCCGACCGCTCGAGCTTGCTGCGGTCGCCGGTCAGCGGGTCGAGTCACGCGTGTTGTCGCTCGCCGCCGAGATGACACCGGACGACGTCGCCGCTGGTCTCGATGAGCTTGTCGACAAGGGTTTTCTCGTCAGCGTCGGCGGCCATCAGCTGACCTACCAGTTCAGCCATGCACTCGTACGCGACACCGTGGAGGAGGTGCTGTCGCCGTCGCTGCAGGCCGCCCTCCACCTCCGCATCGCCGAGGCGCTCGAGCAGGTGTACGAGAGCGATGAACGTCTGGTGTACGCCGAGCTTGCCCGACACTTCGGCGCGGCCGCGGCCGTGGGTGCTGTCGACCGAGGCGTTCGATACGGTCGCCTGGCCGCCGAGCAGGCAAAGAGCAGCGGCGCCTACGACGAGGCGATCTCGCATCTCGAGGCCGTCTTCCAACTCCTGCCCGACGAGACCATCGAGGCAACCGTGGTACTCGTCGATCTCGGCCAGGTGCAGACGCGACGAGGTCACTCGCTCAAGGCTCAAAACACGTATCGTCGAGCGTTCGATATGGCCCAACGCAATGGATGGGCCGACGTGGCGGCGCGTGCGGCACTGGGGTACGAGGAGTCGCTGCATCAGCCGGGCGCTCCGGGTGCGCCGGCAACGCGGATGGTTTCCGAGGCGATCCTCATGATCGGTGATCGACAGCAACCACTTCGGGCTCGCCTGCAAGCCTCGCTGACTCGGAGCTTGTATCACTCGGGAGATACGGAGGGCGCCCGTCAGGCAGGCGCCCTCGCCATGACGATGGCCCGCGCTGTCGGTGATGACGAGTGTGTCGTTGCTGCTCTCCAGGCCATCACGATCATTTCGCACGATCCTTCGCGACTACTCGAGACGAGCACTGAACTCCGCGACGTGGCGATGAGTATCGGCGACTCGTGGAGCGCCGCGTATGCCACCGCCAACATGTTTCGAGCCTTGCTCGAGCTCGGTCGCCTCGCCGAAGCGAGACAAATTCTTCAACAGCACCGCACGATGTCGGACCGCGGCCGGTTTCTGCTGTTCCAGTACATGAGCCTCGTGTACGAGGCCGTGCTGGCACTCGCTGCCGGTCGGTTCGACGATGCCGAGCAGGCAGCCGAGCGGGCTCACGCGGTCGGCGAGTCGAGCAACACCGTGTTCGATGCCGGCGTGTATGGGCTGCAGATGTTTGCCATCCGACGCGAGCAGGGCCGCCTTGCCGAGGTGCTGCCTCTGATGCGGGTCCTGTCGGCGCGTCAGGACGATCAGTCGGTATGGCGCCCAGGACTCACGGCGCTGTATTCCCACATCGGCATGCTCGATGAAGCGCGCCATGAACTGGATGCCCTCGCGCCTGGTGGCTTCGCAGCGGTGGCGCGCGATTCGGTGTGGCCCGCGTGCCTCACCTTCCTGGCAGAAGCCTGCATTGCGTGCGCAGCAGAAGAGCACGCCGGCGTGCTGCTGCGCGAACTCGATGCGTATGCCAATCGCAACCTGATGGTGGCGATGACGGTCTGTTTCGGGCCGGCCGACCGCCTTCGCGGCGGCCTTGCCCAACTGCTCGGAATGTTCGAACAGGCGGAGGATCACTTCCGCAGTGCCCTCGCTGTCGCCGATCGCAGCGAATCGCCGGTGTGGAAGGCGCGTGTGCAGCACGACTGGGCGTTGCTGGCCGCAGCCGGTCACGACATGGTTACGGCTGACTCGTTGGCCAGGCAGGCCCACGCCACAGCGCTAGCGCTGGGCATGGAGGCGCTGGCTGCACAATCCGCTTCGATACTGAGTCGAACGCAGGTGCAGGCCTCGACGACGACTCACGACGGCATGTCATCACGTGAGCTCGACGTGTTGCGTTTGATCGCTGAGGGTCGATCAAATCGCGAGATCGGCGAGCAGTTGTTCATCAGCCAGCACACTGCCGCCAACCACGTGCGTTCAATTCTGCAGAAGACCGGCTGCGGAAATCGCGCCGAGGCTGCGGCATATGCCGTGCACCGCCGACTGGTGCAACGACCCTCGCACACCTGATGGTGGACCGCTGTCCGACTACCGTCGGCGAGCAATGACCGTGCTGGTGGGCAACCTTCACCCGGAGTTTCGAGCCTTCTGGCATCCCGTGGCGTGGTCGCACGAAGTCGCCGGAGATCCGTTGGGCGTCACGCTGCTGGGCGAACCTCTGGTCGTCGTCCGTCGCTCGGGCGCGATCGCTGTGTTCCTCGACGAATGCCCGCATCGCGGGGCGCCGTTGAGTCTCGGCCGACTGGAGGCGGACGAACTGGTGTGTGCGTTCCACGGTTGGCGGTTCGGGCCCGACGGAGTGGCCACGTGCATCCCCGCACTCGACGCAGGCGCACCCATCCCGTCGCGAGCGCGGCTCGGGAAACCTGCTGCGGTGTGCGAACGCTACGGAGTGGTCTGGGTTGCGCTCGAGCAACCGCGGCTGGCGATCCCGTCGTGGCCGGATGGCGACGACGAGCGCTTGGGGAGCTTCTCACCGTCCGCGCACACCTCCGCAGTGCTCGCGGCCTACCAGACCGACAACCTGCTCGACTCGAGTCACTTTCCGTTCCTTCACGACTCGTTGAGCTCACGAAATCCGCTTGCGACGGAGCACGAGGTCGTCGCCCAGCACGAGCTCGGCTTCTCCACGGTGCAGCGCAAGTTGGCCGACGACAACCTCTCGACAGAGGGGTGGCTGCGGTACACGTACGCAGCGCCGTTCACTGTTCTGCTGCGCAGCGAAGAGCCCGATGGTGCGCTTCGCCAGTCGTTCTTCCAGGCGATCCAACCGATCGACGAGCGACGAACACGACTGTTCTTCATGGTGCGGGTCCCCGAGATCGCCCCGACCATCTTGAACGAGCTGCTCGCCCAGGAGGAAATCGTGCAACAGGAGGATCTGTGGATCACCGCAGCATTGCGGCGAACGGGCATGCCGCTGATCGGTGCCCCCGATCTGCACGTGCGGTCCGATGACAATGCCATCCTGTTCCGTCGGGTGCTGCGCCAGCTTCTCGATCCGCTTGCCGACTCGCCGCAGGGATGACTCCGCCGGCACGTCCCTGGTTCGTCGGCGCATGGCGTCGCCGGTCGATCACGGTTCCAGGCGGGCAGCCCTCCGAGCCGTGCGAGGCATGGTGGATTCAGTCGGGCGAGGCTTTCGTCGACGTCAGGGTCGCTCTGCCCGGCCTGGAGCACAACGGCCTGCCGTACTCATCGACCCGTGTCTTCGCCGGTCGATTCGAGATCGCCGACGGAGAGGTGCGTTGGCATGTCGTACTGGATTCCGACGGGCCGGTGCCGCGCACCGACCGGGCGGCGGCCGCCGGTCTGTATCTCGCGCCCTATGACCCGCTCCTGATGATCGAGGACGCGCCTGGACGGTTTCGCGAAGAGTGGGTGCAGCACGGTGCCGACGGACATGTCGAGTTCGTGAGTGCCGCACACATCGTGACAGTCCGCGTCGGCTCGATCAGCGCAGTCGTGATGTCGACCGGAACGGCGGTCGTCGGGCGAATCTGGCATCCGGAGGGATCGATAGGGATCGATGCCTGAGAAGTTCAGCTGAGAGCCCTGATGTCGCCGATCAGAGCGACCAGGCCGGCCACCGCGATCAGCAGCCAGACCGCACGAATGAGGACGGTGGTCAACGCGACCTGACGAACGCGTTGCACGACTCCAACGTTGCGCAAGTACACGCAGACGACGACGGCAGCGGCCGCAAAGGGGAGGAGCACAATCGTGACGGGGAAGAGGCCGACCGACACAACGACCAAGAGCCACCGTCGTCGGCCGCGGGCACTCCACGAGTCGGGCCGGCCGACCGCGTCGACGGACATCGGCAGGGCGACGCCGAACAAGGCCGGCAGTGCGATGAAGAGTCCGATGGCGAACCATGTTGGCTTCAGGAGGGTGAAGTCGATGCCGTCGGCGTGAACGAGCATCGACCCGCCCACCACGCCTGCGGCGAGGCCCGTCGTGACGTGGCGGAACCAGCGCGGTCCGATCAACCAAGGTGCCACCAACATGTAGGCGCCGGCACCGATGATCCCTACGGCTGCGCCGAGTTGCAGGAGGTTGTAGGTGCCGCCGAGGGTGAGCTCTCCGATCGTGAAGCCGTCGTCGCTCTCGACGCCATTGACCTTGTCAGGCGATGTGACGCGCAGCACGAACATCGCCACGCGGCTTCCTACACCGACGACCACGACACCCACGGGTATTCCACCGACGATCAGCACACGCATCAATTCCACGATGCGTCGAAATTGCCCGTCGCGAGCATCCTGGGCTGCCTGTTCGAGGTTCATTGCTCAGTACAGACGAACTCCGCACGAGAATGGGTGACATCGACGTGAGATTCATGTCACCCGGATCGACGACCAGTACGTCAGTCTCTCTGTGACGTCCGACCACTTCGTGGCAAGCTTTAGCGAGTGGCTGGCGAACGATGTGACGGCGAGCATGCGTTGTCCTGGTGAGACGCAATGAATCTCGTTCTTGTTCGGCCACGTTCGCCGCGCTTGGCTCCGCGGCTCTGGTCCGTCGCCGTCGCCAAATTGCAGGGCGAGGCGATCAGCAGCGAGACCGAGGAACTGGTGGTGAGGCTGTTTCAAACGGAGGGTCGCTCGCTCGTTCGTCTGGCGCGATTGTTCGTCGATGACACAGATGCTGCTGAGGATCTCGTCCAAGAAGCATTCCTTCGGTTGGCTCGGCACGCCGGCAAGATCGACGAGATCGATCGGGCACCGGCGTACCTGCGGTCGATCGTGCTGAACCTCGCTCGCGATCACAATCGTCGCGGGTTGGTGTCGTTGCGCCACCACGCGACCAGCGGCCGCGAAATCGATGTGGTCGACGGGGTCGGCGACGAACTCGTGCGCACCGAGGAGCATCGTCGTGTGATCGATGCCGTCCGCGCTCTGCCCGCCCGCCAGCGCGATTGCATCACGCTGCGATACTTCGAGGAGTTTGCGATCGACCGGATCGCGTCGACGCTTGGATTGTCGGTCAACTCTGTGAAGACACACCTTCGACGAGCGATGGCTGCACTCGATCGATCGCTGGGTGAGTCGTGATCGACCTCACCATGGAACGACGCTTGATCGAAGCATTCGCTGACGCGCGGACCTCGGTCGACGCGAACCCGGACCTCTTCGCGCGCGTTGCTCGTTCGCTGGAAGAATCGGCTGCCCGTCGCCGATGGCGATGGGCAGCGTTCGGTTGGGTCGTCGTGTTCATTCTTGCCAATGGCACTCTGGCGCTCGCTCTTTCGGATTTCGACAATGGGAGGTTCAACATGGAGTGGTGGGTCATCGAACTGATCACCAACATCGTGCTCGTCGCGCTTGCGGTCGGTCTCGGACCGTTCATCAAGCGGTTCGGCCGCTCGTACGCCGCCGACGTCTTTCGCGCCAATCCGCGCACGGGCAAGAGCTATCTCGTGCTGACGGACGTTGCGTACTACCTGATCTTCACGTCGTTCGTGCTCTTCACCGTCACGTTCGTCGAGCCCCGTAACTGGAGCAGGTCGACCGGTACCCAACTGAAGGACGAGGTTGCACGGGTCGGTGGAATCCTGTTGATCATGGGCATCCTCCACGCGGCCAACGTGGTGGCGCTACCGATCATCGGCCGCCTGCTGTCGAGCAACAAGCGCCTCGACGACGGCAAGCTCGAGCGGTCATCGGCCGGTGGACCGCCTGTCGGCGCCGGCACTTGGATCCTGCGCATCGAACCGTCGCCCGGTCCAGACACAGGCACTGACACTGACGCTCCCGACACGGGAGGGCCGACGATGCCGTGAGTGAGGTTTATCGAGGGTGGAGCTGTAGCGCTGAGGCGAGGTCGGCCGTCGCGCCGGGCCGCAGCGTGGCGTGCACCAGCTCTGCACCGGCGAATCGCTGTGCCTCGCGGTTGAGCGAGATGAGATCGACCTCGCTGGCCAGTGCAACCACTGTCGACGTGTGTGGCCGAACGGCGTCCTTGAACCATTCGACCCACTCGTCGGGAATACCCATGTCGACGACCTTGGCCGTGATGGCGCCGGCACCGGCCCCAATTCCGAGTCCGGCGATCCAGCCGAGGGGACCGGCGATGAGCAGCCCGAGCAACCCGGTCCACAACGCACCCTTCACTGCAGTTGCGGTCGTCTGCAAGTCGGTGGTCTCGCGAACTCGCACGGCGCCGTCGTCGCTCTTGTAGACGATGACCGCGTCCGACAGGGTGAGTTCTCCGCGTGCGGCCATTCCCCGCAGCGCGAGCAGGAACTCCTCGGCCCTGAACGGGTCGTGGAACGCGACTCCGAACAGGGCCTCAGGGTCACCCGAATGCGGCTCGGACGAAGCTTCCACGCCGACGGATTCTAGCGGCGCGATATCGGCGAGGTCAGGAGGGGGAAGGTTGGTCACGAAGTAGTTTGTTCCCCTCCCTGCCAACCCTCAAACCTCCGTCGCGGTCGTGGTCCGGACGCTCGGCATGAACATTTCTCCAATCCGATCGTCGTAGGGCTCCGAATCTGGGGGCAATGAGACACCGTTACGCGTTCCTCGCTGTTCTGCTTCCTGTCATTGGAGCCTGCTCGAACGATTCCGCCAGTCAGACGTCGTCGATCGTCGTAGCCGAAGCAACGACCACGGTGGCTCCGACCGACGTTCCCCCGACCACAGCAGTGCCAGCAGACCCGACCACGACTGTCGCTGTGACCGGGAGCGAGGCCGGGGTTGGAATCGCCGACTTCACGTTCACACCCACCGAGGTCCGCGTGCCGGTAGGCGGATCCGTGGTGTGGACCAACAACGACGCCCAGCAGCACACCGCCACCTCGGCCGGCATGTTCGATTCCGGATCGATTCAGCCCCAGACATCGGTCACTGTCGCCTTTCCGACGGCCGGCACGTTCGCGTACATCTGCTCATTCCATCCCTTCATGACCGGCACGGTCGTCGTCGCCTGATCCTGCACGCGCGCTCGAATCCAACATTCCTGACCACAAGGAGCAACCCCCAATGCACATCACCACCCGTCATTTCCGATCACTCGCCGCCGACGTCGACGAACTTCACCGCCAGGGGATGAAGACGTTTGCCGATGAGACCGCCGAGGTGCACCGCAGCCTGTACCGGTCGCGTCGGTCCGCCGCAGGTCTCGACGATCAGACCATCGCTGGTTACGCGCAGAGCGTGGAGTTGGCGGCCGTCGCCGCGTATGCGGCAGCTGCCCCGGTGCTCAGCGCAGCGACCCTGCCGGTTGCCGAGCTGTTCATGATGCACCATCAGCAACACGCCGATGCCTTCGGCGCGGTTGCCGGGTCAAAGGCGGTCACCGAGGCCAACAAGACGCTGATAGCGGCGGTCACCCCAGCGCTGCAAGCCATCAAGGACGAGATGGGCGCTCTCGAGTTTGCGTTCGTCCTCGAGGGCCAGGCGGCGTACACGTACGCGGCCGCGTTGACGTTGCTCCAGGACCCGGCGTACGCCGCGGCCACTGCGACGATCCTGCCCATCGAGGCCCAGCACGCTGTCGTGCTCGGGCTCGCGCTTGGCAAGGAGGTAACCGACGTGTTCCCAACCGGAGCATTCGAATCCGCCTCGCTCGGCGATGGCACGGATCCACTCAAGGGTCTCGACCCAGCCGTATTCGCAGCCTGACCCACCGCCTCACACGAAAGGACGACCCATGAACAACCATGACCTGAACAACGACGAGATTCGACGCCAGCTCCGTGCCGTCGACCGCATGAACACAGCCATCGTGCCCCGGTGGCGCGAGGCGTTGACTCGACTGGTTGGTGATGACCAGATCAGCACCAACGACAAGGCGACGATCCTCGGCGTTCCGTCGCCGAATCGCCGCGATCTGTTCAAGCTCGGTGGCGCCTCGATTCTCGGTGTTGCACTGTTGGCCGCATGCGGCAGCGACGACGCTGACGCGCCATCTGCGACAACCCCGGTGGGAACAACCCCAGGGTCCACGACCGTTCCGGCGATGCAACCCGTCGACACGACCAGCCCGCCGGCCACAACCGGTGCGGCAGAGATGGATCTCATCCTTGCCCGTACTGCTGCATCCCTGGAGAAGCTCGCCGTCGACGCATACGGCGCAGCCGGCGGGTTGATCACCACTCCGGCGGTTCTCGCCGCGGCGACGATGTTCGCTGGCCACCATCAGATGCACCTCGACGCGCTCAATGCCGTGCTCACCGGAGCCGGGGCGACAGCAATCACGCAGATGAATCAGGCCGTGTACGACGCGCTGGTCAAGCCGGCAATTGATGCCGCCAAGACCGAGGCGGATGCAGTCATGCTGGCATTGGCGTTGGAGGAGGCTGCCGCGCAGACGTACGTGTTTGCCGGGGGAGCCCTGTCGACCACTGGACTGCGATCCACGATCATGACCATCGGCGGCATCGAAGCCCGTCACGCAGCGGTGCTGCGCATGGCGGCGCTGGCCCAGTCGCCGCTCGACGTGTTCCCGAGCCAGCGCGGCTTCTTCCCGGGCGACAACCCGCTGGCCGGCATCGACGGCGCTCTCATCACCGCCTGATCGCCTCCCTGCACAACATCCTGCGCTTGACGACTGGCGCCCTACGCGGGGCCGCAGTCGTCAAACGCAGCAGCTGTTCGAGTCGATGACGAATGAGATTGCGTTGATCGGGCGACATCACCGAGGATCTGTCCGTGACGAGACGCGGGTGGGTGCTGTTCGCGGCGATGGCGATGATCTGGGGGATTCCCTACTTCCTCATCCGCGTCGCCGTGAAGGAGATACAACCCTCGGTCGTTGTCTTCGGTCGCACATCGTTGGCTGCGGTCGTTCTGTTGGCGCTCGCGGCGCGAGCCGGCGCGATCCGCGCTGCGTTGCGCCGCTGGCGACCTGTCCTGATCTTTGCCATCGTCGAGATGGCAATTCCGTGGATCCTGCTCACCACCGCCGAGGAGCACCTCGCGTCGGGTCTGACCGCATTGATCGTCGCCGCGGTTCCGATCGTCGGCACCATTGCCGCCTTTGTGCTCGGCGACCGTCACGCTCTGCGCTTCGTACGAATCGTTGGAATCGTGCTCGGTCTCGGAGGCGTTGCACTGCTCGTCGGACGCGACCTCAGCAGCGACCAGGCGCCACCGTGGTGGAGTGTGGTCGAGGTGCTGATCGTCGTCGTCTGCTATGCCACTGCCCCCTTCCTGGCCGATCGCCGGCTCGCAGACGTGCCGTCGCTCGGTGTCATCGCCGTGTCGCTCAGCATCGTCACAGTCATCTATGCACCGATCGCGGCGATGGATCTTCCCACGCACACCCCCCGCATCAACGCCGTACTCGCAGTGTTGGCCCTGGCGTTCATTTGCACGGGTTTAGCCTTCGTGGTGTTCTTCCGGTTGATCGACGAGGTCGGTCCGGCGCGAGCCGGGCTGATCACGTTCGCCAACCCGGTGGTCGCGGTCGCGCTTGGCGCAGTGTTCCTCGACGAGTTGATCACCACTGCGACCGTCATTGGGTTTGTGCTGGTGGTCGCCGGGTGTTGGTTCGCCACGCGCCAGCCGCCGGCATCGTCCCAGCAGTCTGATGCCACCCTCGAGGAAGCCGGTAGAAATGGACTATTGGCCCGAGCCGCCCGCGTCGAAAACCCACATACTGATTGATGCCGGCCCATCGGCCGTGCGAAGGAGCGTGACGTGGCCTACCCAGGTCTGACGAGCGAGCGGCACAGCAACGGCGCAGCGATCCTGATCGGTTGCATTGCCGTGGTGTTTTCCTTCCTGTACCTTCTGTCCGACGCAATTGAGGTCGTGCAAGGCGGCTTTTCCGACGCGCAGCTGTGGCTGACCCTGGTATCCGAGGCCGCGATCCCGGTCTTCGTGGTCGGGTTCGCAATGGTGCAACGACCGCGATCATTCGGGTTTCTCGGTGACATCAGCGCGCTCGCGTATGCCTACAGCTATCTCTACTTCACCGGCACCGTGGTGTATGCGCTGGCAAATGGTATCGAGGACTACCGCGCCCTGACTGACGAGCTAGGCCCGGCGATGACCGTTCACGGCGTCGTCATGGTGCTCGCGGGAGTCGGCTTTGGCTACGCGGTGCTCCGGGCTGGACAACTTCCGGCGTGGGCAGCTATCGCCTTGATCGCAGGGGTCATCCTCGTCGCGTTCACCCAGACAATGCCCGAGGGTGTGCAGCTGATCGCCGCGGGAGTTCGCGACATCGGCTTTGTCGGCATGGGTGTGGCGCTCCTTCGATCTGCCGCCCGGCCACGGTCTGCTAGAGGGGTGTCCGGCGAGAAGCCAGTTTTGTAGCAGCATGAATCGCATCGACGACAGAGAGCTTGAGGCGGGCGACTTCTCCGCGTGGCTGACCGACATGCAGTCCGCGATCCGTGGCGAGGGCGATTCGAATGTGCCGTGTGATGGCTGCACGGCGTGTTGTACCTCGTCTCAATTCATCCATATCGGCCCCGACGAGACGGAAACGCTCGCCCACATTCCTTCAGAACGGCTGTTCCCTGCGCCTCGACGTCCGCGCGGTCACCTGCTGCTCGGCTATGACGAGCACGGACGCTGCCCGATGCTGATCGAGAACCAATGCTCGATCTACGCGCATCGTCCGCGGACCTGCCGTACGTACGACTGCCGGGTCTTTCCTGCGGCCGGCCTCGAACCCGACAGCGATGACAAGGTTCTGATCGCTCAGCAGGCGCGGCGTTGGCGATTCAGCTTTTCCAGCACCTCTGATCGAATCCGACACGACGCGGTCCGGGCCGCATCAGCATTTCTCCAGCGCCACGCGTCGTTGCTGCCAGGCGACGCGATGGCGCGGGACACCACGCAAGCTGCGGTCGTGGCGATCGAGGTTCACGACGCCTTTCTCAGCCACGACGAATCCACGGGCCGCACGACGATCGTCGAGCCACATCCTGATGAAGTCCGGCTTCAGTTGCGCCGCAGATCCGGCTCAGCGCTGTGACGAGGCGTACGCCGTCCAGAACTGGGTGAGGTCGAAACCGACGCGCGGAGCGAAGCGCTGGTTGGTGATGCGGGTTGCCCGAAGCTCGTCGATACAGACGATGTCGACCCTGTCGAGGCCAGCAGAGATGAGGTGCCACGAACCTGCCTTCAACACCAGGCCGAGAGGGCACACCGTGACCGTGGGCTCGTGAGCGATCGTGAGTTCGACCTTGCGGCGCTGGTGGACACTGCGAGCCAGGCGCCGGAGCTCGCCGTGGGGGATGCGGTTACCGGTCCACGGGTCTGGGTCATGCAGAAACCAGTCGGAGAGGGCGCCGGCCTCCTCGGCGAGCCGTGGCGCGATTGCGTTGAGGAGCTTGTTTCGAGCCGTACGAGTTGGCGCACCGAGTCCGAGTCGATGGGCGATGTGCGGCTGACCGGCCAGGAACAGGCACTGTGCCTCCTCGACCGTGAGACCGGTGAGGTGAGTCTGGAAGCCGTCCATCAACGCGATCCCGCCACCTGCGCCGCGCACGGTGAAGATCGGAACGCCCGCCTCGCTGAGTACCTCGACGTCGCGCAGGATCGTTCGCTCCGACACCTCGAGCTCCTGGGCGAGCTCGTGAGCGGTTCGGCGGCCGCGGTGCTGCAGCACCAACAGCATGTCCAGCACCCGCGCTGCACGCATCAGCAAAGTATTGCATCGAATATGACAGTAGATGTCAGGTCATCGATGGCACGGTGCGTTCATGGCAACCGACGACGTGCAAGGCATGGGGACCCCAACCGACCCGTGGCAGCTGACAACACCGCCGAGAAGCAGTGCTTTCGAGGCGTATCGAGATCCCGATGCCGATCCTCCGGCTTTGGTGGTTCAGGTCGGCAAGACGCAGCTGCGCTACCACCTCTCGTGCATCGAGGACCTGCACGCCATGCTGACCGAGCACGGCGACTGGATGCCGCTCGGCAGCTCCGACGAGCAGAAGCCGGCCGCCGACGGAACGGTCGAAGCGTGGGGGCGGTCGGCGGGCAATCCCGTCGGCGGTTGGTACGGCTTCAAGAAGGGCTTGCGTGGTCGGTTCGGCAACTATGTGCCACCGGTCCTCGAGGCGCTCGGCCTCGCAGAGGTCGAGCACAATGCCCGCAACAACCGAATGCGAGCCGTCTGACCTGTGAAGGACGAGCCGGATCGCGGCTTCCCGCAGGCAGCGTCGGCTCACGACAACTTCTGGGATTTCGCGTCGCTGATGCCAGAAACAACGCACATGCTGACATGGGTGATGTCGGACCGGGCCATCCCCGGTCGTTCCGGTTCATGGAGGGGTTCGGTGTGCACACCTTCCGCTTCGTCAACGATGATGGTGAGTCGACATTCGTGAAGTTCCATTGGAAGCCCAAACTTGGCATGCAATCCGTGGTGTGGAACGAGGCGGTGAAGATCAACGGCGCTGACCCCGATTTCCACCGACGTGATCTTTGGAAGGGTCGGCCGACTCGTGCTCGACCGAGTCGTTGACAACTTCTTTGCCGAGACCGAGCAGGTCGCGTTCTGCACCACCGACGTCGTGCCAGGTATCGACTTCACCAACGATCCGCTGTTGCAAGGCCGCAACTTCTCGTACCTCGACACACAGCTGAAGCGGCTGGGCGGTCCCAACTTCACTCATTTGCCCATCAACGCACCGAAATGCCCGTTTGCCAGCTTCCAACAGGACGGGCACATGGCGATGCACAATTCCGGGCGGGCGTGTCAACTACGAGCCCAACTCGTGGACTGGCTCCGAGCGCGGGCCGCGTGAGGACCCGGCAACTGGATACCAATCGTTCGCCGCTCCGGAAAATGGCGAAGCACGCCGCGTGCGGGCCGAGTTCTTCGCAGATCACTACAGCCAGGCGCGGCAGTTCTATCTCAGCCAGACCGCGACAGAACAGACACACATCAGCAACGCGTTCGTGTTCGAGTTGTCGAAGGTGGAGAGACCCGGCATCCGGGTTCGCATGGTTGCCAATCTCCGCAACGTCGACGAGGATCTGGCCGCAGCGGTCAGCGAGGGCCTTGGTTTGCCTGAGCTACCACAGGCATCGACGCCGGCACGTGCACCGATCACCGACCTGGGGTTGTCTCCAGCATTGAGCATCCTGGCCAACCCGCCGGCGACGTTCGCCGGCCGCAAACTGGGAATCCTCGTCACTGATGGGACGGACGCCAGGCTTCTCGCGTCCCTGATAGCAGCAGCCGAGGCCGAGGGTGCGGTGGTTGAACTGGTCGCACCAAAGATCGGGGGCATCGTTGCGAGTGACAGGTCACGTCCCTGTGCATCGGAAGATCGACGGAGGACCTTCCGTGCTGTATGACGCGGTCGCAATCATTCCGTCGGCCCCAGGCGCTGCGCTACTCGCATCTCAAGCAGCCGCAAAAGACTTCGTCAACGATGCCCACGCGCATTGCAAGATCGTCGGCCACATACCGAGTGCACACGCACTGTTCGTCGCTGCCGGCCTATCAGAACTCATGGACGCGGGTTACATCCCGTTGGATGCCAAGAAGGGCACTGTGACCGGCTTCATCAAGTCGTGCCGCCACCTGCGCCACTGGGATCGTGAGCCGACGGTCAAGAGCGTATGAGACACCAACGTCAGTCGTCGAGTATCACCAGGTCGAGGTCATCGAGTGTGTCGGCAGCGGCGACCATGTAGATGTGGACGATCTTTCCCCTCGCGATGGTGATGTCCCACACGACCTTCGGCCGTCCGCCCGGAGCCCACACGATTCCGGCGGCTCCGTCGATCAGCGCGGCCTGAGCAGCCAACGCCCGTCCCGAGAAGGTGCCGGCCACGGCCGGTGCACCAACGAGTTCGGCCGGTGCACCCATCTGCACGCCGGCTGCATCGGCATGCAGGACGACATCAGGATCGAGCAAGGCGAGCAGCGCATCGAAGTTGCCCGTGCGTGACGCGCTGAGAAAGGCGTCGACGACCTCACGCTGGCGGGTCTGATTGGTGTCGGGATTGAGGGCTGATCCTCGCACCCGGCGACGGGCGCGGCTGGCGAGCTGCTTGGCTGCATTGGGTGAGCGACCCAGGATTGTCCCGATCTCGTGGAAGGGCACGGCGAACATGTCGTGCAAGACGAACGCGAGCCGCTCAGCCGGTGCGAGCATCCCGAGAACGATCAGCAATGCCGGACCAAGCGAGTCGGCGAGCAGTGCTTCGTACTCGGGATCCCCCCTTGCATCAATGCCGTTGGCGTGGGGCAGATCGGCCTCGGCCGGTTCCTCTCGGCGAGATGTGCGTGATCGCAGCATGTCGAGCGATACTCGGGCGACGACCGTCGTCAGCCAGCCACCCAGGTTCTCGATGCCGCTGGCGTCGGAGCGGCTGAGTCGCAGCCACGATTCCTGTACTGCGTCGTCGGTGTCGGTCGAGGACCCGAGCATACGCAAGGCCACGGCCCGCATGTGCGGGCGGTGTTGTTCGAATTGCTCGGCAAGCCAGTCGTGTTCGTCCACTGTTACCTTCTTCGCTCGCGTCCCGTCATAGCACTGACGATCCAGCCCGCGTCGATGTAACACGTATCGAGAGCAAGGAGAGAGAGACATGCTCGCTGCCAACAAATACCCCAACGACTATGTCGACGCCTGTCGTCGCCGAGTCGCCCTGCAGATTTCCACGTATCAAGGCGTCAAGGGCGCCTCCGGCATCGCCTCGTTCGAGCACCAGTTCTTCAACAACATGGTGCTGGTGTTGGACTACCTGTTCGTTCACCGCACCAGGACGTTGGAGCTGAAGGACGGAAATCCGCTCAACGAGGTGCGAGTGGTCTGCAACTCGCTCCTGCAGAACGATGGGCTCATGGGCAAGGACAACTCGATCAAGCTCGACCCCGCCAAGTCGGTCCTGGGGCTGCACGTCGGCGACGAGATCCTCATCGACGAAGCAGCGTTCGAGCGCCTTTCGGAAGCGTTCTTTGCCGAGCTCGAACGAAAGTTCACGTGACAGAACTACAGTCCCGCGCATGAAACTCTCGGTCGTCCACGACGTGCACATGGTCATCAACTTGGTCCACCGGTTCGTGTACTTCGTCCCCGAAGCTGCAGAGGAGTATGCATCCATCGGGGTGACCGGCGCAGGGGGTTACTTCGGTTCGCGGTCTGCACCCATGGGCGCGGTGCCCGACGAAGTGATCATTGCGACGTTCTACAATTTCAGCCCGCGTGCCGTCACAGCCTCCATGCCCGGTGTGTGGGAAGCGGCATCGCCGGAGTCGCTGCAGGCGGCGCGCTTTCGGGCGGCTGGTCGAGCCATGCGGCGAGTCGGCGTCGAGCTGTCGTCCGAGCAGATCGCCGAGGCGCGGGCGCTGATCGATCCGGTCGTCGCCGCACTCGACTTCGGAGGTAAACCCCTTGCTGGCGCCAACGCAGGTGTCGCGCTGCCCGACGATCAGACGGTGGCATTGTGGCAACAGGTGACGGTGGTACGTGAATGGCGCGGCGATGTTCACATCGCCGTGCTCGTGACCAACGAACTCGGACCGTGCGAGTGTCTTGCGCTTCAGGTCGGTACCGGACGTTTCCCAGCGCGGATAGCGCAAGCCACGCGACGATGGACTGAAGCGGAATGGGCGGCGGCCCACGACCAGCTCGCCGAGCGGGGCTGGATGGCGACCGATGGCACCGTGACCCCCGCAGGTGCCGAGGAGCGTGAGCGCATCGAGGCAGAAACCGATCGACTCTGCGCGCCGATCTGGCAGCCGATAGGCGACAGCGGCGCCATCAGGTTGAGCGAACTCATCATGCCAATTCACACCGCGATGGACGCCGCCGGCATCTATGCCGTGTTGGGTTGAGCGCCAAGCGCCAGCTGGCCGGCGTGCATCAGCGTGGCCTCGGCATTGAACGGATGGAACTTCGCGGCGCGGATGTCGCGATAGGCGCGTTCGATGGGTGATCCCTTGAAGAAGGCTGCGCCGCCTCCAAGGTCCATCGCCAGATCGCAGATCTCGAGACCCGCCAGCGCGATCTCTCGTTTGGCAGCCATCACGGCTGCCACCGTCTGCATCGACGGCTGCGGATCGTCGCCCGCCACTGCAAGAGCGCCGTCGAGGGCCCATGCGGCGACGCGCGTTCGATGGGTCATGAGACCGACCTGACGCTGCACGGTGGGATCGGATTCACGGCCTGCAGCTGCGGCGATCGCGTGCTGGCATGCACTCTCGGCGATTCCGAGATAGACGGCAGCGATGATGCTCATGCCGATCGTGGCGATCACCTGCAGCGGGGGATCGACGACACCGTGGGGGCGGTCGGCGAGCACCCGCTCGTCGGGGACGAACACCTCCTCGAGGATCACGTCGTTGCTCGCCGTGCCGCGCATCCCCAGGGTGTCCCAGTTGGCGACGATCCGAACACCCGCGCTGGCGAACGGAACGGCCATGTTCAGCACGCGGAGGCCTCGCTCGGGATCTTCGTACGCAAACATCGTCGACAGCACCGTGCCGGCGGGTGACTGGCTGGCAAACACCTTGTGCCCGCTGACGTTGTATCCACCATCGACCTTCTGAGCAGTGCCGCGTGGATGGGTGAAGTCGGCGCCACCGGTCGACACGAGCACGATTCCTTCGCCGGCAACTCGGCGCAGGGTCGCCTCCGCTCCGGGAAGACCACGGCGGTATCTCCATGCGGTGAAGGCAGTGACGTGCTGATGCATCGAGGTCGCCAGCGCGGTGGAAGCACAATGCTTGGCGAGTTCGCGCTGCACCATCGACACCTGGCGGATCGTGGCGCCCGCGCCGCCGAGTTCGGCGGGCACACCAGCTGCCAACAGCCCGTGCTCGCGGACATGCTCGAACGACTCCTCCACCCACGAGCCCTCGCGGTCATGCCGGGCAGCGTGCTCGGCCAGCAGCGGACCGCACTCCGCGGCCCGCTGAACCAGTGCCGCCTCGAAGTCATCGTCGGAGTCGAAGTTGCGTCTCGTGTGCCCGATCTCGATCGTCGTCATCGTGTACTCCTCGTCAGCGGAGCGGACCGTCGTCCGGTGTCCCCTCGACAGAGTACGCCTATGACAGAGCTGCGGCGACCGCCGCCTCGGCGTGCAAGCGGGTCGTCGGGAAGTACGGCACCGCAACATCGTCGGGTCCGACGAGAAGCTCGATCTCCGTGCAACCTGCGATCACACCCTTGGCATTGCGAGCCACGAGCCGATCGATCACGTCGAGATAGGCCCGCTTCGACTCTTGCGTCACGATGCCGCGCACGAGTTCGTCGTAGATGATGCGGTGCACCGTTGTCCGATCGGGCTCGTCTGGCACTACGACCTCGAGGCTGTGGCCGGCGAGTCGGCCGCGGTAGAAGTCTTGTTCCATCGTGTAGCGGCTGCCGAGGAGTGCGACGATGCTCACCCCGGCTTCGAGGACCGCGGCGGCGGTGGTGTCGGCGAGATGCAGGAACTGAACCTCGATGGCGGCTTCGATCATCGGCGCAACGACATGCATGGTGTTGGTGCACAACACGATGATCTCGGCTCCGGCTGATTGCAGGACGCACGCGTCGGCCGCAAGGAGTGTTCCTGCGGCGTCCCAGTCGCCGTCCTCTTGCAGCGCTTCGATCGCGGCGAAGTCATAGCTGCGGATGATCAGATCAGCCGAGTGCGTTCCGCCGAGCCGGTCACGCACACCCTCGTTGATCATGCGCTCGTACTCGATGGAGCTCTCCCAGCTCATCCCGCCGAGCAACCCGATTCGCCTCATGGCTCGCAGTTTCGCGCAGCTGAAGAACAACACCACCAGAGTGCCCGTCATCGACTCCTCGGTTCGCAGCCGAGTTGCGCTGGTCAAGCGTTTGACGACTCCGACCCCGCATCGGGGCGCCAGTCACCAGACGTACTGATCACGCAGGTGCGCTTGACGATTCGAGCCCCGATGCGGGGCGCAAGTCATCAAACGCGGTGGACCAGGTGCAAGCGGCGCCGAACTGCCGCTCACGCGGCCGCGTCAGGGGCAAAAGTCCGAATATGCCCGTACGAAGCGCACTTGCGCGCGGTCAGAAGTCGGAGGAGGCTGGAGCGAAATGGATCGCAGCACGACGTCCAGAGGTGGGCGGGCCGGTGAGTTCTCGTTCTGCTACTCCCGCGGTATGCGGGTACTCATGACGCCGCTGCTCGCCGGCCCGCGCCGATGCACGATTCGGGTCGACGCCGACAACGTCGGGGTCCGGATGGGAATGCTCGGCTGGGCGTTTGCCTCGGCAATCCCGCGAATGTCGATCACTGCGGCTCGGCGGGTCCCGGGTCCGGTCTGGGCGTGGGGCGCGCACGGCTGGCGGGGGCGCTGGCTTGTCAACGGCTCGAGTCAGGGCCTCGTGCAGTTGACGATCGTGCCGACAGCGCGTGGACGATGCATGGGCTTCCCGCTCAAGATCAAAGAGCTCACCCTCAGCCTGGTCGAGCCCGACGCGTTCGTCGAGGCTGTTCAGCCGCTGGTCTGAGTTCGGGCCCGTGGGACGGCAACGCCTCGGGTGAGATTCTTTTGGAAATTTGCGGGGGCTCGTTCGTTGTAAGGGGTGTGATGAGCGCTGAGGCCAACCTTCCGGCGAAGGCGTTCGATGGCGTCCCGTTCGACGTTTTCTACGATCGGGCCGTGCCCGTGGTGTACGGCTACCTGCTGCGGTTGTGTGGCGGCGACCGCGAAGAGGCCTGGGATCTCACACAAGACAGCTGGGTGACCGTCGTCGATCGGCTCGCGCAGGGACAGACCGAAACGGCGACGATCGGGTTCCTCCTCTCGATCGCCCGCTCGCTCTATCTCGACTCGTGGCGACGCCAACGGAGGCTGCAACGCAAGTTGCGGCTGGTCTGGGCCGGCGCCCGCGACACCGAGCCCGCAGAACTGTCGGCCGGCAAAGTGCTCGATCATCTGTCCGTCTGCTCGGCGGAGCATCGGGTGGTGCTGATGCTGGCCTACGTCGACGACATACCCATGAACGAAATCGCCCAGATGTTGGGGTCGTCGGTTTCATCCGCCTACGCGCTGCTTGCGCGTGCGCGGGGCGAGCTTCGCAGCTACCTCACCAAGGATCTGACATGACTGATCACTACGACGAGATGAGAGTTCCACCCGACCCCTTGCTGGCCGAGGAACTGCGCCAACGCCTGCACGCACACATCGCCAGCGCCTCGTCGGATGACCACGAACGTCGATCTCACCTCCAACTCGACGCCGCTCGTCTCGACCCCGACGCACACCTCGTTCCAGTGAAGGAGATAGTCGTGTCCCTCGACTCACCCACCAGCGAAACCCGAAACCGTCGACGTCTGGCGATGGCCGCCGCAGCCGTCGTCGCCGTTGCCGGCGTGGCCGCGATCGCTATCAAC
>JANOJI010000538.1:0-6166 GCA_031408175.1 Ilumatobacteraceae bacterium | reverse complement strand
CAGTTGCACACCGATCGCGGCGCGCCGTCCTGGATCGCTACTCAGGATCAGACTGCTCCACTGCACACGCTGGAAACCAACGGAGGCCGCATCGGCGATGAGCAAGCCGGACCAGCCGGCTCCGACAACGCCGAAGCTCGCTGCGACCAGGCGCGCAACCTGATCGAGATCGCGCCCGCCTCGGCGAACCAGCAGAGCGACAATGACCACCGCACCAACGCCGAGCAGCAGGGCTGCGTCGGTTACAGCTCGTAGGACGACCGCAAGCAGCGATGCATCGACTTGCTCGCCCGACACCGATGGCGGTGCGGCGACGCCGACACCGAACGAGATCGACCCAACGGTCTTGTGCAGGTCGGCGGGGTCGAGCACCGCGTACCGCAGCACGTATGCGCCACGCTCGAGCGTCGGCAGATCGGCGACAACAGTGAGCCCGCCGTTGACGATGCTGAACTCGAGCTCGTCGGTCTGTCCAGAGCCGAGGCGGATGAGCCGCAGATTGCTGGCTTCGCCCAATACCTCCTCGCTGAATCTCAGCTCGGCGACCAGCGGCGACTCGACCAGGACCGAGCCGTCGACAGGATTGGAACCGAGGAACGACGCGTGGGCGGCAACCGGGGAGGCCGGCATCATGAAGAAGACGGCGAGGGCGCAGGCCAGCGCCCCACACCACCGCCTCATTCGAGAATCACGCCGTCCAACGCTAGTTCGCCCACGACGATCGAAACCTGATCACCGACGTGCAGGAGGTTGAGTGAGTTGGCCAACAACACGTAGCCCGTGCGACCGGCGACAGGTTTCGCAGTCGAGTGGTGGCCCTTCATGGCCGGCGTGTCGAACCGTATCCCTCGCACATCGAGCACGGGCGACACGCCTTCGTCGTGGATCGACACTGCCTTTGCCGGATCGATGATCTGATACTGGATCTGGACCATACCGCCGGCAGCGGTCAGGTGCGCCCCAAGGAGGCGCACGCCGTTTCGATCCTCGATCGCCGGCGACGTTGGCATGATCCCAGTCCGGACAGGGCTATCGCCCTGGCTCCTCGCCTCGCTCCACACGAAGACGGCAACGAGAGCAATAGCCCCGCATATCAGGGCGAGGAACCCTCGCCGACGTCGGGCAGACGTCGGCAAGGGTTGACCCAGCTCTGAGGGAGAACGTGACATCGTTGCGGTGCTCATGGCAGCAGTTGGTAGACAGCACTCCACTGCCCCAGCGAGTTCTGCACCCGCACCCATAGGTTGTTGCCCGGAGGGATGCTCGGACGAGGATTCAAGGTGGCCGTTGCGACTGCGCCACCGGTGAACGACATCGAAGTGCCGGGCCACGATGCCGTGACTCCGATGCTGTACTCGATGGCAGCAATCGTCACGCCGACACCGTATGCGGTGCCCGTGACAGCCAAGGTGCCGCTGCCCGGACCGGACGTGTCGTAGGTCACCGTGGTGACCTGAGGAAGGGGCGGCTGGATGTCGAGGAAGGTCGGCGCCGTAGCGAGGCCCCAGTTACCGGCCTTGTCCTGAGCCCGGATGTAGATGTCGTGCTGACCTGGGGTCAAGCTGCGCACCGAGGACAGCGGGATGTCTGCGTAGACATTCTCGTTGCCGACGGGGCCGAATTCGCCATCCACAGGGCTGAACAAGAAGCCAGTACCTTCGGCCTCGACCGTGTCGATGAAGCCTTCAACCTTGCCGACACCCGAGACACCGTCATTGACCGTGGCGAAGATGCGCACGACCTCGAGGAATGTCTCGGGACCGTTGTAACCCAGCGTGCCGTCGTTCGGGCCCGATGGATCGGTCGATGCCGACACCGTTGTCGGGGCCGTCCTGTCGACGATCAATTGGGCTTCACCGCACAGGGCTACCGGACCGACCGCCGCACCGTCGTTGCTCCACACGCCGTTGGTGTCCTGGGCGGCGACGTACACGGTGTGCGTGCCTTCGGCCAGAAGCGGCGTCGGGAGAATCCCGATGTCTGCGGCGGGGATGACGCCGGAGAGTTCGACGATGGCTGCAAGGGGGTTGTTGAGCGTGAGCGCGTAGCCGGTGGGCAGGCAACTACCGATCGTGGCTGTTCCGGCTTGTACCCCATCGGTGCCCGTCAGGCTGGCATCGGCGGTCGCGGTAATCGCTACGTCGACGGAGCCGTTCGTGTACCGGGGGTCAAGTTCGACTGGGCGAACGACTGGGCCGGCACGGTCGATCGAGAAAGCGATGCCGGTCGGGTCTCCGTACGCCGACGAGCCGCTGGTGAGCTGCACCCACAGGATGTGTGTGCCGTTTGCCAACTGACTCAGCGCATCCACCGGCACGACGCCCGTGAAGGTGGTCGGGGTCACGACGAGGTCGTTCGAAATGACACCGAGCGGCAACGTTCCTGGATCATCGATCGAGTAGGTGCCGCCTGTGACAGGGCCGATGCCCGATGGCACGTCGATCGTGCCACCGAAATCAATGGGTGCGTTGCCGGCGGATTCGGCCGGTCCGATGTAGGTGATCTCGGCTGTAGGACCGGCGACGTCGGCGAAGCGGGCGTCGATCTCGATCCCGTACACGTGCGGATCGGCGATGGTCACAGTCGCATCGTCGACCAGCAGCGTCGCGGTTCCGCCGTTGAAGCCACCGACAGCAGCGGCGCCAGTGCCTGAGGACGTGACGGTCACCGAGTCGGCGACCATCCCCGGGCTCAGCGAGATTGCCTCGTCGAGGTCGTACGTGGCGTCGGCGCCGGTGTTGGTCACGGTCAGGTCGTAGCTGATCTGCACTAGGCCGCCGCCGAGGTTGTCGGTCACCTCGACCGACCTCGCTACGGTCACGTCCGGGTTGGCGGGACTCAGCGTCTCGAGCGTTGTCAGACCGGCGGACCGCCACACTGTCAGGAACGTCATGGCCGGCTGGGCCGAACTGGCGCCGGGTTGCATCACCTGATCGCTCAAGGCGTACCGGTAGGTCGCCTTGGCGTCGGTGGGAACCATCACGATGGCGTCGACCGTTTGGCCGACGTTCAACGGCACGACGACGTCGGACGAAGGATGAGGCAATGCGTTGGAGTCGCGCCCGACGATGAGTTGGCGGGTGCCCGACAGACCCATCGAGTGATCCGTGAGGCCGAGGTTGGCGTAGCGGATCAAGACACGGTGGCCCGGCTGGGTGTCGATCACTTCGGTGTCGGGGAACGCCTTGCCGTTGATGAGGTGATAGGTCGGGTCGAACTCGGTCATGTCGAACAGCAATGGATCCGGCGCAGTCGCCAGGTTCGGGTCGAGGTCGTTGGTTGCCAACAGAGCCTCGTCGTCGAAGTCGCCGATGAGGTCGTCATAGGCACAGCCACCAAGTGGCACCACCGGGCAGGTCGTCGGGCGGACGATCAACACGCCGGACAAGCCCATGGCCACCTGAAGGTTGCCGCGGGGGGTCGACGCACTGGCCCGGTAGATCGACGTGCCGACCTGATTAGCCGTGAACGTCACCGTGTCGGTCGAGCCGATGCCGATCGTCGGAGAGGCAGCCACGTCGACTGCCAGCACGCTCGGCAGGTCGAGGCTGAGGGCCCCGGCGCCGACCGGCAAGCTGTTGGTGATTGTCAGGTTGACGGTGTCACCCTCGTTGACGACGATGGTCGGGCCAGGAAGGCTGACCGTCCCGGTCGAGGTGCGGAAGCCCCATACGTTGAGGAGTGGCACCGCGTTGACCGGTTGCACCGAACCCGCCTCGGCGATGAGGGCACAGGTCGCACCGCAGTCGCCGATGATCTGCTGCACAGGCACTGGGTTGTCGCCGGTGATGATCAGGCCGGTTGGGTCGACGAGCCGTTGCTGGATCGTTGCTCCATTTGCGGTGAAGCTGATGGTTCCGGCAGTTAGTGCTGCCACACCCGCCGCAATGGCGACGAGAGAATGAAGTTTCTTGAAGGTTCGCATCGCCGTCTCCTAGGAGTTTCCGCAGTTGGTGTCATCGGACGGATCGACACGTATCAACGTGAGCTGGCCGCCGAAGGCTGCCCCGTAGTTCGTGGATTCCGGAAGGTTGTGGTTGTGGGCCACGTGGTAGTACTCGCCACAAGCGTTCTTGCCCTGCACCTCAGGATTGAGGACGCCGGTGACCCCGAGGAACGGCGAGCCACTGTAGTAGTCACCTTGGGCGAGGTTCTGTGACGAAGGAATCGCTACCGGTGGGTTGAGGTACTCAGGATTGCCGATGGTGTTGTAGTCCTCGACGTTCTGCCAAGTGAAGGTGGCGTCGATCGTGCTGCCCGGCTCGACCACGATTGCGAACTTCTCCATCGACAGGTTGGTTTCGCCGTCAGCCAGCAGACGGCCGTCCTTGGCGATCACATTTTCGTGGTTGCTGTGTGGGTGGAATGGGTACGACTCACCACCGACCGCCAGGTAGCGGATCAACGCCGGCAACGGGTTGGTGACCGGATCGTAGGGTTGAACCCGAGCCAGTGCGCCATACGGTTGGGTGGGCAGCCAAGCTGCTCCGTTCGGTGCAAGCACATCGGGGAACGATCGGCCGTTGATCATGAAGTAGCGAGGCTTCCACTTGGCCTGGTAGTCGGCCGAGGTGAGTACTCCGGCCTCTTCCACCGCGTAGTGCACGTCGGGGTCGAGTTCGGTGAGCATCACCATGTATTCGTGTTCGGCGGAGTACATCGTTGACTGGTCGTTGTAGGCCAGACGAGCATGCCCTCGCTCCTCGTCGTTCGGCAATGCTGCGAGGGCGGCCGGTGTGATGGCTAGCGACGGGTGAATGATCACTGCGCCAACCAGGCCCATCTCGATCTGCAACTGCTGGTCGGTACCGCTTTGATAGAGGTACGTGCCCGGCTCGTCGGCGGTGAACGAGTACGTGATGGATTGGTTGGGGTCGACGGCGTCGGTCAGCGACTCCAAGACGCCAAGTCCGGAGAACTGGGCCTGTGCCGGCCGTCCGTTGACCTTGACGTTGTCGATGCCGACGAACTGAGCCGAGGTGGTCACCGGCAACTCATTTCGCAACGTCACCGTGACCAGGTCGTCCTGTTCGACGCACAGCGTCGGGCCGGGGTACTGGAATCCGTCGGCGGCGTTGGAGTAGCTCCACATCACCATGCTGTTGCCGTCGGGCATGTTGATGATCCCGCTCTGGGCGGTGAGCACGTAGTTCTTCACCCCCGCCGCGGTGCCATCGGGATCGGCGCACTGGATGCCCTCGGCTGTGACCGGGGCTGCACCGATCGGCGCTGGCGCCGAGGTGAAAATGGTGGCGCTGAACACACCGGCGGATGCGAGCAGCAATGCGCCTGCTCGTACCCCACTTCGGCGCGCCCGGCGCCGAGCGGCTGTCGGCTCTGAATACATCGAACCCGTCCCTTCTCGATTCGTTTTCATTACGCGCTCACGACCAGTTCTGTGTATTGCCCGCCGACACGCTGATCGTCGCCATCGCCGCGGTACTTGGTGGGGTCGGTGTTGTAGAACGGGTAGGTCCCGGGCTCCGGCGCAATGAGGATGAGATCGCGGCTCTCGCCGGCTCCCAGCACCACCGTGTCGCTGATCGTCTGCCTGGCTAGATCCATGTAGCGGGCGTCGTTGCCGACCATTTTCAACGGCACACCCGGCATGCTGAGCGTCTGCTCCTCGAAGCCGAGGTTGGCCAAACGGATCAGCACCCTTTGACCGGCAGAGGCCGTGAGCCTCGAGCCGATCGGCTGGTACTGCAGGTGCGGCGCCAGGTCAGGCACCTCCATGTCACCCGTCGCAGTCCGGGCCGAGCTCGGCTGCAACGTGTCTGGATAGGCCCGGCCGTTCATCAACCAGATGTCGGGCTTGTAGTTGGTCCAGTCCGATTCCATGATGTGGGCGTCGTTCCAGTGGCCGCTGAAGTCGAACTCGGTCAGCAGGATCGGGTACTCGACGTCGAACTCGGTGTCTGCGGCGTCGTAGGCCCGGTTGGGGAAGCCGGCAGGTCGGACGAACACGAGGCCGGTCATGCCCATCGTGACGTGCTCAACGTCTTCGAAGTGGCAGTGGTACATATAGGTACCGGCGTCGAGCGGGCGGAACACATAGGTGAAGTCACGCCCGACCGGCACCGACACCGACGACTCGGGAACGCCGTCGTAGAACGGGATCGCGTTGCGGAAGCCGTGCCAGTGCATGGTGTGCGCGTCGCCCAGA
>JANOJI010000384.1:0-1902 GCA_031408175.1 Ilumatobacteraceae bacterium | reverse complement strand
GTCCGCACCAAGGTCTACACCGTCATCGACGACGCGCTCGGCGGCCCACTCGACGTGCTCGCAGGGGTCGCGACGACGTGGCTCGACGACCCCTTCGGCCTCGTTCAAGTGCAGGCCCCATCGTGAACGACCACAGCGATCCGGTACCCGTCGCGCCGCCATGGAAGCGCGACTTCCCCTACGAAGTGCTGTCCGAGGAAGAAGTCACCCGTCGCGAGTTCGCCCGCTTCCTCGTCCTTGGCGCCGGCACCATGGCAGCGGCAAACGTTGGGCTCGCCGTGTGGACCGAGCTGCGCAGCATCAATGCCGGCGAACCACGCCCGATCACCGAACTCGCTGCCGTCGAAATCGGTGGCACCTTCCTGTTCCACTACCCAGGTGACAACGACCCGGCGATCCTCGTCCGTCTCACCGACACCGAGGCCGTCGCGTTCAGTCAGAAATGCACCCACCTCGGCTGTGTCGTCTACTACGAGCCCGACGCCCAGCGCTGGCACTGCCCGTGCCACCAAGGCAACTTCGAAGCGAGTACCGGCGCGGTCATCTCCGGCCCACCCACCCGACCACTCGGCCGGATCGACCTCGAAGTCCGCGACGACGGAATGATCTGGGCGCTCGGGCGCCAGACATGAAGACCTCCGCCCGCGGGCGCCGCACCTCGTCTGCCGTTGCGCTCTACGTGATCATCCTCGTCGCGTTCCAAGTGTTCCTGATCACCGTCGCTGTTGAAGCGTTCCAGACCGACGCCGAGTCGCTCGCCTGGGCAACCGCCGGAGTCTCTGTCGCCCTTTTCGTCGCCGCCGCAGCCTTCCTGCGCTACTTACGACCGTGACCGCCGCCCCCACGACCCGGCCCGAATCACGGCCCCGCGCCAACCCGGTCGCGACGCTCTTCCCCGGCTACTTCGCGCTGGTGATGGCAACCGGGATCGTCGCGATTGCAGCCGTCCAACAAGAGATCGTCTGGCTCGCCGAAAGCCTCTACCTCGTCGCCGCAGTTGCGTACGTTGTGCTCGTCGTGCTGATGGTCATCCGGCTCGTCGTCTTCACGACGCAAGTCGTCGCCGACCTCACCAGCCATGCGAAAGGATTCGCGTTCCTCACCATCGTTGCCGGAACCAACGTCCTCGGCAGCGCCTCGGCGCTGATCCACGGCTGGTGGACCCTGGCCGAGATCCTCTGGTGGTGCAGCCTGCCGATGTACGTGCTTCTCGTGTACTCGACGCTGATTGCCGATGTGCTGCGCCACGATAAGCCAGGCCTGGGTGCCGGCATCAACGGCTCGTGGTTCCTGCTCACCGTTTCCACCGAGTCGATCGCTGTGCTCGGCGCACTGCAGCTCGGTCACGACCCGAACGATCTCCTCGCCTTCGCCTGCATCGCTGCGTTCTGTCTCGGCCTCGTGCTCTACCTGATCGTCATGACCATGGTCTTCCTACGCTGGACCTTCCAGCCGCTCGAACCCACCGAAGCTGACCCGCCCGCATGGATCGCCGCCGGTGCGGTAGCGATCGCCGTCCTCGCCGGCTCCAACATCCTTGCAACTCGCACCGTGTCACCCCGCGTCGACCGGCTCGCACCACTCATCGAAGGTCTCGTGACACTGGCATGGGCCACCGCCACCTTCTGGTTCCCGCTCATGATTGCGATCGGCGTCTGGCGCCACATCGTCCGCAAGGTTCCGCTCCGCTACCACCCGTCCTACTGGGCGTTGGTCTTCCCCTTGGGCATGTATGGAGTGTCCACGTTCAAGATGCGCACTGTCGTGGAACTCGACGCACTCGAGTGGGCCCCCAAGATCACATTCGCTGTCGCGCTGGCCGCATGGACCGCAGCCTTCGCCGGCTTGCTCGTCCAAGGAGCACGCGCCGCCCAGCACTCGCTGGCTCGCAGGACCTGATCA
>JANOJI010000340.1:0-3012 GCA_031408175.1 Ilumatobacteraceae bacterium | reverse complement strand
CAAGGCCCACTGATCGGGATGATCGGCGAACACGGCCACAGCGCAGCCCAATTGGTTGCGGGTCGTGTCGGTGCCGCCGACGATGACGGCGTTGACCATCATCACCAACTCGTCGTTGCTCAGCTTGTCACCCGCCTCCTCCGCAGCGATCAGGTCGGTCAGCAAATCGTCGGCCGGCTTGTTTCGCCGTTCGGCAATCAGGCCGCGGCTGTAATCGCCGAGCTCCTCTTGCGCCTTCATGATCACGTCGAGCTTGTCGACCACGTCGTTCGAGAAGATCTCCAACACATCGCTGGCCAAGCGGCTGAAGAGCTGCCAGTCCTTTTTCGGTGCACCGAGCAGTTCGCAGATGATGGGAATGGGGTACGGCTCGCAGATGTCGGTGGTGAAGTCGGCTCGCCCGGCGTCGGCCACGTTGTCGATCAACCCATTCACCACCTCGCGCATGAACGGACGAAGTCGATCGGCCGCGCGCGGGGAAAATGCCGGGGCGACAAGGCGACGCAACCTGGTGTGCACGTCGCCCTCGGCGGACAGAATGCTGACCTGTTGGCGCTCGAGAAACGCGGGGTTGGTGATTCCCATCAGCTCAGGGATTCTGCTGGTTGCGCTGTGCCAGCGCTTGTCGCGCAGTACCGCTGTGGCGTCCTCGTAGCGCAGGACCTCGTACCCGAACAGGTTGCGAACCAGCCAGTGATCGGTGGCGAGCGACAAGCGCACGGCGCGACGCTCCTCGAAGTCACTGCCGGCGAGGGCGATCTCCGGCAGATCGAGTTCTGAAGCGAGCGTTGCCATGCGGGAACGCTATGTCGGAACGACTCAGTTCAACGCAGCGAGCGGTTCGATGAACGGCGTGCCGAGGAATTCGGCGACCGGTCCATTGGTGACCTGACCGGCGTAGGTGTTGAGTCCGTGAGACAGGGCCGGGTCGCGTCGACATCCACCCGCGGCACCATGGATGGCGACCTCGAGCTGATAGGGCAGGGTTGCGTTGGTCAGCGCATAGGTACTGGTGTGCGGAACGGCGCCGGGCATGTTGCCGACGCCGTAATGCAGCACGCCGTGCAACTCGTAGACCGGTTCGTTGTGAGTCGTCTCGTGGATGGTCTCGATGCAGCCACCCTGATCGATCGCGACGTCGATGATCACTGCGCCGGGCTTCATCGTGCGCACCATGTCTTCGGTGACAACAACCGGTGCCCTGCCGCCAGCGACCAGTACCGCACCGATCACAAGGTCGGCGTCGGCGATGTTGCGCTCGAGGGCACCGCGGTTCGAAGCCAGCGTGACGATGCGCCCTTTGTTGATTTGGTCGACCCAGCGAAGCCTGTCGAGGTTCTTGTCGAACAGCACGACCTCTGCCTCCATGCCGGCGGCGATCCACGCCGAGTTCCAGCCGACGTTGCCGGCGCCGAGCACCACGACCTTCGCCGGTTGCACACCCGGCGCACCACCCATCAAAACGCCCCGGCCACCGTTGTGGCGCTCGAGATAGTGAGCACCGATCTGTGGGGCCAGTCGCCCGGCGACCTCGCTCATCGGCGCCAGCAGGGGGAGTGCGCCATTGTCGAGTTGCACTGTTTCGTAGGCCAGCCCGGTACAGCGCGTCTCGATCAACGCCTCCGCCACCACCGGATAGGCGGCGAGGTGCAGATACGTAAACAGGGTCAGATCGGGCCGCAGGAATGCGAACTCCTCGGCCTTGGGTTCCTTCACCTTCACGACCATGCTCTGTGACCACGCGTCGGCGGCGGTCGGTACGATCTGGGCACCCGCCGCTCGGTAGTCGGCGTCGCCGAAGCTTGCTCCCACGCCAGCACCGGTCTCGACGAACACCTTGATTCCGAGTCGCTCGAACTCGCGCACCCCGTCCGGTGTCATCGCCACCCGATACTCGTTGTTCTTGATCTCCTTGGGTACGCCGACAGTTCGAATCACGGGTGTGGTCATGGTCGAATCCTGCGCCGGATAGCGCCGTTGATCAACAACCAAAACTGCGGCAGAATGCGTCAATGCCCGACAAAAATTTGGCACTAGATGGAATTGACCTTCGAATCATCGAGCTCCTACAGCACGACGGTCGAATCAGCTGGCGCGAGCTGGCCGATTCCGTGCACATGGCGTCCAGCTCGGTTGCCGATCGGGTCAGGCGATTGGAGGCAGCAGGCGTCATTCGTGGCTATCGGGCCAGCATCGACCCGGGCGCCCTTGGCCGCGATGTGCGTGCGGTGATCGACGTCAGCCTTCCCGCAGGCGGGGACCCGGCCGAGTTCGAGGGTCGGCTCGCCCAGCGCGACGAGGTCGAGTTGGCGTTGTACGTGACAGGGCCGGCCGACTACACCGTGATCGTCGACTGCGCTGGTGCCGAGGGCCTGGACGGGTTCATCCGGTGGCTGAAGGCCGAGGGTGGCGTGGCTCGTACCGAGAGCAAGTTCGTGTTGCGTCCGGTAATCGGATAGGTCAAGATCGGCCACCGTTCGCAACGAGGCGAGCGCACCACAAGGGGATACAGAGCATGAAGGCGTTCCAGAACTTCATCAACGGACAGTACGTCGACGCAGCCGATGGGCGCACGACGGAAGTGGTCAATCCGGCCACCGGCGAGCAGTACGCGACGGCGGCGTTGTCGGGCGAGGCCGACATCGACAACGCCATGAAGGCCGCGTCGGCGGCGTTCGACACGTGGCGCGACAGCACACCGAGCGAGCGGTCGTTGGCACTCCTCCGCCTGGCCGATGCAGTCGAGGCGCGCGCCGAGGAACTGATCGCGTTGGAGGTCGAGAACTGCGGCAAGCCGATCCACCTGACGCGCAGCGAAGAGATTCCGCCGATGGTCGACCAGATCCGCTTCTTCGCCACCGCCGCCCGCCATCTCGAAGGCAAGAGCGCGGGTGAGTACATGCGCAACATGACGTCGTTCATCCGTCGCGAACCAATCGGTGTATGCGCGCAGGTGGCGCCGTGGAACTACCCGATGATGATGGCCGTGTGGAAGTTCGGGCCGGCCCTCGC
>JANOJI010000533.1:0-3663 GCA_031408175.1 Ilumatobacteraceae bacterium | reverse complement strand
ATCTCGTCGTTCCCGCTTCCACGATTCTGCGGGCGGTGGTTCATCTACAACGAGACCGTCACGATCGCCGCCAAGAGCGAGCGATGAGGCGCGCCGTCGCCGGATACTTCTTCGCCTTGCTCGTGCTGGTCGCGACGTGGGCGGTCGGCATCCCCCGCTTCGCGTCTCCCGACGAACCCGCTCACGTCTACAAGGCCTACGGCACCGCGCACGGAGAGCTGCTGGGCACACCGGCGCCCGGCTTTCCCAACAACCTGCGCGAGTTCGACGGGCCCGATTCGCTGGGCCCACCAAATCTGCAGTGCTACAACGGCCTGCCCGACGTGCCGGCGTCGTGCGCGACGGAGGTCGCGCCGCAATTGATCTCGTCGGCGGCGCGGTATCCACCGTGGTACTACGGATTGGTCGGCGCGCCCGTGGCTGTCTCGGGACAGTCCGACACGGTGCTGGCGTATCGACTTGTCTCGGCGGTGCTGTGCGTCGCGTTGCTTGCGCTGGCGATGTATCTGGCCAAGCGTGCCGTGCGAGCCGACATCGTCGCGCTGCAACTTGCCGCGCTGACACCGATGGCGTTGTTCCTCGTCGCCTCGGTCAACCCGAACGCCGTCGAGATCGCCGGGTTCGTCGCCGTGTGGGCCTGCCTGGCCAGGGTGGCAACGGACCTTCAGTTGTCACGGCGATTGCTGATCGTCGCCTCGTCGCTGTCCGCCGCTGTGGTGCTGATGCGACCGATCTCGATCGTCTGGATGGTTGGTGTGGTCGCCGTGGTGCTGATCGCGACAAGTCCTCGCAGGCGTCGCGAACTGCTCACCCCGAAGCTGGTGGCGTGGGCGGTCGGCCCCACTGCGGTTGCACTCGTCGCTTCGTGGGCGTGGGCACTGTACGCGCGGTTCGAGGTGAAGGATCAACGGGTGACGAGCACGTTGGATCTGGCGGGGGTCGTGCGTCAGTCGGTCGAGAACTGGCCGCTGTACTTCCGCCAGACGATCGGAGTGCTCGGCTGGCTCGACACCACGCTTCCCTGGTTCGCGTACACCGCCTGGATCGCGGCGCTGGTTGTCGTCGCCGTCGTGCACCTGCGCAGTGCGTCGGCCCGCGGGATGTTTGCGCTCGTTGCCCTCGTCGCCGTGTGGCTGGCGTTGCCGTTGATCATCAACGGCATCACTAATTCGCGGGCCGGGTTGTCGTTCCAGGGTCGCTACTCGCTGCCAATCTTCGTTGGCCTCGCGTTCTTGCCGATGTTCGGTGACCGCGTGTCGTTGCGATGGCCGCGAGTCCAGCAACGTCGGCTGGTCGGTGCCGTGATCGCATTGGTCGTGGTCGCCGAGGTCGGCGCCTTCTGGCAGATGCTGCGCAGATTCACCGTTGGCGTCAACGGCAAGATCATCCTGACCGAACCCTTGCCATGGGAGCCCGCGGTGGCGCCGATGGTGCTGATTGGGCTCAACGCGGCGGCGATGCTGGCCGTGGCGTGGTCAGCCTGGCGTCCGTGGGGGGAGATCGAAGCTGCAGCCGGTGAACGGCACGGTGAGGGCACGCACCATGGCGCGGATTGACGCCGGCAGGGCGGCCGACGGCTGGCCACCTTGTCGGGCGTGCATGGCGACGGGGATCTCGCCGACGCGGTAGCCACGCCGTCCGGCGACGAGCAGGGCCTCGAACGTGTCGCCGAGGTAGTGGTGCGGGAAGTCGCCGGCAAATGCGCTGAGCAGTGGATCGCGTATCGCCCGAAATCCCGATGTCGGGTCACTGATCGTCACACCGCCGCGCCGCCGAAGCGTCGTGGACAACACCTTGATCGCGGCACGCCGCGCCTTGGACTGCGGAAATGGAATGCCGCCCGGCGCGAACCGACTTCCTACCACCATGTCGAAGCCACCTTGATCGAGGTGCGCCAGCAAGTCACCGATGTGTTCGGGCGGATGTTGGCCATCGCCATCGACCTGAACGATGGTGTGTGCTCCGGTGTCGACGGCGTACCGAAAGCCTGCTCGCAGCGCGCCGCCGACGCCGAGGTTGATCGGAAGGCGGATGACCACCGCCCCTGACTGCTCGGCGATCTCGGCCGTGCGATCGGTGCTGGCGTCGTCGACCACGACGCAGTCGTAGCCGTACCCGCGCACCGCGGTGACCACCTCGGCGATGCAGGCTTCCTCGTCGAACGCCGGGATGACGACGACGACATCGTTCACGTGGGCTGCTCCAGGTCGCTGACTCGTCGAGCCAGCAGGGCGTGGGCCTCGGCCGTGGTGCGCAGTCGCTCTTGCAGCAGCGAGACACTGATCGAGAGCTGAATCGAAATCGCCAACAACAGCAGGGAGCTGATCATCAACAACACGGCGGTCGGTGTGATGTTGGCGACCCTGCCGAGGCGACCGACGAACGGCAACGTCACTGCGGCAAGCGCCACGAACGCGCCAACACCCAACCAGCCGAGGGTGTACCTGGTGGTCAGCAGCCGCCGGCGTGTCAACCCCAAGATGACGAGCACGATGACCACGCCACCCAGTGCTAGAACGAGAGCTTGCTTCACGGCAGTCGACATGAGAACGAGCGTAAACGATGACCGCAGAATCGCCGGATGTACTGCGGATCTGCCTGGCGATTCCGTTCTTCTCCAACCTCGAGTACCTGGGCATCGCGCTGCGGTCGATCGTCGCTCAAACCGACACGCGGTGGACGGCGATCGTCGTCGACGATGCCAGCCCCCTGGGCGGTGCCGACGCTGTGGTCGCGGCCCTCGGTGACGATCGGGTGCGGTATGTGCGCAACGAGCACAACCTGGGGATCGCGGCGAACTTCAACCGATGCCTCGAACTCGGTTCCATCGACAGCGAGATCGTCGTCGTGTTTCATGCCGACGACGAGTTGGAGCCTGGGTTTGTCGCAGCCGTACGCGACGCGCACCGTGCGTTTCCTCAGGCCGCTTGTATCGCGCCCCGAGTGACGGTGATCGACCATCAGGGTCGTGATGCACGAACACTTGCCGATTCGGTGAAGCGCATGCTGTGGCCCCGCGCGTTGCCGGCGACCCTGGCCGGCGAGCATGGCTTGGCCCGGCTGATGCGCGGGCTCTTCTTCTACTGTCCCTCCGTGTCGTACCGGGTCGCGTTGCTGCCGGAGTTGCGTTTCGACAGCCGCTGGAATCAGGTGATGGATCTCGACTTCTATTCGCGGGTGGTGCTCGGCGGCGGATCGATCGTGCTGGTGCCCGCGCAGGTGTACCGCTACCGGCGACACGACTCGACCATGACTGCGCAGAACTCACGCTCGCTTGTGCGGCTTCACGAGGAGGTGGCTGTCAGCCGCGAGGTCCGCGCTGCTGCTCGAAGTGTTGGATGGACGGTCGCTGCTTGGTCGGCCCGACTGCGGGTGACGGTGCGCCTCAATGGTTTGCTCGAGGCGGCTCGGCTCCTGGCGCGGCGACAAGTGCGCGACGCCGCCACCGCGCTGCGCCAATCCCTCAGCCGCTAGCCGCCCCGCCCGCCCGCGCCCCGCCCGCCCGCCCAGCCCCGTCCCCATCCGTCTGTGTCAGCGCACAGAACGGCAGTCGCTCTGGGAGCTGACACAGACGGGCAAAAGGTTGCGGCGTTGGGCGGGTGACGATTGAATCCGGCCAATGACCGAGTTCGACCGCCTTCGGGCGGTAGCAGCAGGTCAGCT
>JANOJI010000322.1:0-2080 GCA_031408175.1 Ilumatobacteraceae bacterium | reverse complement strand
TCGGGGTTGCCCCAGCGACCGAACATCATCGTGCCGAGCGCAAGCGTGCTGACCTCGATCCCGTTGGCACCCAACTGCCGATACTGCATGTGTCAGGCCAGTCCGGCTTGACGCTGGAACACCAAGCTGTCCCAGTAGTCGATGCGGTGGGCAATACGGCCATCGCGGACAACGAACCGCATGACACCGCGCACGGCGATGGGCCGATCGTTCATCGTCGTGCGCAAGGTGTACGCCGCGACCACGCGTTCGTGATCGGCCATGACGTCTTCGACGACGTAGTGCAACCCCGGCATCGACTCCAGGAATCCGGGTAGGCGCTGACGGTACTCGTCGATCCCGACACAGCCGCTGCCAAGTGCAGCCGTGTGCTCGTTGACGAAATCGTCGGTGACGAACGCCGCAACCGCGTCGGGATCTCCCGTCGCAAACGCTTCGAGGTAGCCGACGCACACTGCGATCGGCGAACCCGATGGCGGCGCGGTCACGAGCCGTTACCCCAGACCTCCTGCACCGTCGCGTAGACACCCTGGTCGTAGGAGAACTCGATCATGTTGCCGTCAGGGTCCGTCAACGCGCAGATGTAGCCGATCGGTGGCGGCATCTCGGTCGGCGGCCAAGCGAGGCAGCCCTCTGCCTCGCCACGCTTGGCGATGGCGTCGACCTCTGCTCTGCTGGTGACTTCGATCCCGATATGCGCGAACGGTGCCATGGTCGGCTGCGGACCCTTGTCCTGATCGCGTCGGAAGCTCACCAGTACCAAGATGAACGGCTTGTCGACTTGATCGCGATGGCCGAGCCACGCGCCGAAGCCATCGGCGTCTTCGCGACGGTCGAGCAACTCGAGCGGGGTGAACCGCTCGTACCACCCGATGGTCTTGTCGATGTCGGTCGCCGGCAGGGCGATATGCGTCCACCGCATCGATGGCGGGTGGATTGCGTACTGGTCGGCGACTTCACTCACGCGTCCATCCCTCCGGAACGGCAGGGTCCGTCCCGCCCTTGGTCCACAGGATCAAGGTATTGCCCCATGGGTCGAGAAAGGCGCTGTTGAAGCCGTTGAACTCCGCCCAATAGTGCTGTCGCCACAGTTCGGTGGCACCAAGCTTCACCGCGGTATCGAGGATTCGCTCGTCGCTGTCGTCGTCGGCTACCAGGATCCATACTCTCGCCGTGCGCGACCCTGCGGAGAGCACGCGAGGTTCGACGCCTGCAGGATCGGGATGAGGGCGGGCGTTGGCGATGTTGAAGATGCCCATGTGCAGATTGCCGACCTCTGAAGGCGTGCCGTCGGGCATCGGGAAATGACCCCCCGGCACGATGCGATGGAACTCGCCTGCCGGTCGCCCTTCGACTTCCCATCCAAAAACCTCGGTGTAGAACCGCCCTGAGGCCTCGGGATCATCGCTGGGCAGATCCACGAAGATCAACGTGTTGGGTTGGGGCATGAGCGCGAACGTAGCATCGCTGGACTGGTGGTCTGACCGGCGAAATCGCCAACTGACATGTGCCGAGTTCCCACAGCATTCACACTCCGTGTCGCGCCCCTTTACAGAGCGAGACTATGGTTCGTCCGCAACGGAATGGTCTGACCATCAGTCCGCGGACAAAGGGGAGAACCGACGTGAAGAGCAACAAGCCAGGTCACCGCACGAGCCGAATTCTGGTGCTGTTGGCGGCGACATCGATCGTCGCCGCAGCGTGCGGCGACGACGACAACGCCAGCGACGCAACCACTGCGGCATCCGAACCCGTGGCAACAGAGCCTGCCTCGACGGAGCCAGCGGCCACCGAGCCAGCAGCCACCGAGCCAGCGGCCACCGATGCACCGGAAACGTCGGCGACGGAAGCCAACCCGCTCGACACCAACGGTGACGGCAAGGTCGTGTTCGGCATCGCTGCAGCGGGGCCCGCCGACGACGGCGCCTACTACCAAGCAGTCGTCGATGCCGCCAAGACGCTCTCGAGCGAGAACGGCTTCGAAGACCCGATCGTCGTCGACAACATCCAAGCCGCCGATGCGGCCACCGCGATGGGTGATCTCGCCCAGCAGGGTGTCGACGTGATCATCGTCGGGGCT
>JANOJI010000300.1:0-3206 GCA_031408175.1 Ilumatobacteraceae bacterium | reverse complement strand
AGGGTGTGATCGAGACCAACGCCGACGACAAGTTGATCGTGGGAGACCCCGTCGAACTCGCCCGCCTCGACCACGTCGTCAGGTCGCCGGCCGTGCTCAGCGGGTCGTTGATCAGGGTCAAGCTGTGGACCGAAGCGGGCGCGATCATCTACTCCGACGAGCCGAAGCTGATCGGGCAGACGTTCTCCCTCGACGCCGACAAGTCCGAAATGTTCGCCACCGGCGACACCGAAGCGAAGGCTGAGGTCAGCGATCTCTCCGCCCCGGAGAACCAATACGAGACCGACACCAAACTGCTCGAGGTCTATCAACTGACCAAGACCATCCAGGGCACGCCGCTGATCTTCGAGGCCTACTTCAAGTACAGCGGTGTCACAAGCGTCGGGCGCGACCTGTGGAAGCAGTTCGCTCCGATCGCGATTGGTTCGTTGATCGCCCTCGAACTGATCCAGGTTCCGATCTTCATCACACTCGCCCGGCGGCTGCGGGCTGCACAGTTGCAGCGTGAGCGACTACTGCGACACGCGATCCAAGCCTCGGAAGCCGAGCGACGTCGCATCGCCAGCGACTTGCACGATGGCGTGGTGCAGGAACTCACCGGGGTGTCGCTGAGCCTCGCTGCGGCAAGCCGTAGCGACAGCGCCGATGCGCCGAAGATGGGTGAGGCGTCGTCCAGCATCCGCAGCAGCATCAAATCATTGCGGTCGCTGTTGGTCGAGATCTACCCGCCCAACCTGCACGAGGAAGGCTTGGAGTTCGCCCTCGGAGACCTGTTGGGAGGCGTTTCGAATCGCGGCATCTCGGTGAAACTCGACATCGATCTCGGCAAAGCCGAGCTTTCCGCCTTTACCGTCGGTCTCATGTACCGCAGCGCGCAAGAGGCGCTCCGTAACGTCGTCAGTCATTCGGGCGCTGGCAAGGTTCGCCTGGTTGCTCGGGTCAACGGCAATGTCGCTCGAATCGTGGTCGATGACGACGGGCGCGGATTCACGCCGAGTCAGATCGAAGCCAAGACCAGTGACGGCCACTTCGGCTTGCGGGCTCTTGCCGGGTTGATCGCCGATGCGGGCGGCAAGCTGTCGGTGCTGTCAGCTCCGGGTGCGGGCACCCGTGTCGAAGTCAGGCTGCCAGTGCTCACCGGTGATCCACTGTGATCCGCCTCGCTGTGGTCGACGATCACGTGATTGTTCGCAATGGCCTCGCGCAGCTGCTGGCCACCACCGACGACATCGAACTGGTCGGTATGGCCGCGAATGGCCTCGAGGCACTCGATCTGGTCGCCGAGTTGCATCCCGACGTCGTGCTCATGGACTTGTCGATGCCCGAGATGGACGGGGTCGAGGCCACGAAACGAATTGTCGCCGAGTACCCCGGCGTGCGCGTGCTCGTGCTGACGTCGTTCAGTGACCAGAGCCGCATCATGGACGCGCTGCGTGCCGGTGCCGAGGGCTACCTGCTGAAGCACTCCGAGCCCGATGAGATCGCCGCCGCGGTGCGTGCAGTCCACGAGGGCGGCTCTCCGCTCGATCCGAAGGCCGCGCGGGTGTTACTCGATTCGCGACGCACAACTGCCGACTCCGACACGCTGACCGACAGGGAGCGCGAGGTCTTGCTGCTCGTGCGCGGTGGGTTGGCCAACAAGCAGATCGCCCGCAAGCTCGGCATCAGCGAGCGCACGGTGAAGGCCCACCTGACCAATGTCTTTCAGCGACTCGGCGTCACGGATCGCACGCAGGCGGCCCTGTGGGCCAGCGAACACCTCGCCTGAGCACTTCCGACTAGGGCCTACGTCAGGGGATCGTCGGTTCGCCGCCACCACCGCCACCGCCACCTTGACCCTTGCCGCTCGAATCGCCCGACGAATCGGATGTAGACGGGTCTGGCGTCGACGTGTCGACGCTGCCGGGTGAGGAACTTTGAGGAGTCGACGTGTCGGTCGAGTGATCATCGACCGTCGTGCCCGGCCCCGGACCGCTCGATGGATTGTCGGCGAGGGTGGTGCCGGTCACCGGCGACTTGCCACTGCCCGATCCGCTGTCGTCGACCGAGTTGGTCGACCCGTCGCTCGGAGGTGATGCCGAGGGAACGGTCTGAGCTTCGACTGACGACTGGGTCGTGGCGACAGTGGTGTCGACGGCCAGAACCGCAAGCAACCCGGAATTCTCGGTAGGCGTCGACGCTGGTTCGGTTGTCACCGTCGTATCCACCCTCGGGTTTTCCCACACGGATCGTGTGGTCGGCGCGCCCAGCGATGGGAACAGCGTTTCGCGAACGGTCCACGCCGCGGCACTACCGCCAACGGCTGTGCAGCAGTACAGCAGCCAACCCACCATCGCCTTGGTGCGCCGACGGGATGTGCGCGGCGCTGAATCACGGCCGCGCAACACGCTGCGGATCGAAGCCCGTTCACGCGTCCGGCGAGTCGAGCCCTTGATCATCGGTTGCAGCCCGGCACCGCTGCCATGGCCTTGCTCGAGCCAGTCCTGTTCGCCCACGTCGGTCAGTGTGGTGGCGTTTCGGCGCGAATGACAACAGCACATAGGTCGTAGTACCGGGTACTCCCAGCTCAGAGTATGTGGAGCGAGCACCTTGGTCCGGTGCGGCCGATCTCACGGCAGTACAGTGCCCGGCATGGGCGAAACACCGTGGCAGGGCGATGCCTGCTCGTTGGTCGAAGAGTTCCGACACGGACGACGGTCGCCACTCGAAGAACTGCAAGCAACATTCGCGGCGATTGACGCAAGTGCTCTCAATGCGTTTTGCTTCGTGCCACGTGAGCAGGCCGAACGCGCCGCGGTGGTCGCCAATGTCAGCAAGCCATTCGGCGGCGTGCCGATCGGCGTCAAGGAACTTGATCACGTCGCTGGCTGGCCCGACACGCATGCCTCTGTGCCATTCCGCGACCAGGTCGCCGACTACACCAGCGTGATGGTGCAGCGAATTCAAGACCTCGGTGGAGCCGTGCTGGCTGGGCAAACCACGGCCAGCGAGTTCGGCGGCGTCAACGTGACCCGCACGATGTTGCACGGCACTACCCACAATCCGTGGCAGCACGGCCGCACACCGGGGGGCAGTTCCGGTGGAACGTCTGCGGCGGTGTCTGGCGGCCTGGTGACGATCGCCACCGGTGGCGACGGTGGCGGGTCCATCCGCATTCCCGCCGGCTTCACCGGTCTCGTCGGCCTCAAGGCGACCATCGGGCGCAT
>JANOJI010000297.1:0-1986 GCA_031408175.1 Ilumatobacteraceae bacterium | reverse complement strand
GTTTCGGTCTGTCCCTGCGCGAGCCGATCGACGACGGTCACCCAGCTGTCTTGTGTGAGATCCCAGGCCTCTTCGCGGTCGCCGCCACACAACCGCAGCAGGTAGCCGTACACCACAGGTACGGCCCGATCGTAGAAAGCGTCGAACGGGACGCCATCGAACGCCTTCGCCGGAAGGTTGGCCTCAGCGCTCATCACACCCCTTACAACGAACGAGCCCCCGCAAATTTCCAAAAGAATCTCACCCGAGGCGTTGCCGTCCCCAGTTTCGCCAGGGGATGTCGATCTTGAACCCACTCCGCACGATGTCAGCTCCTGAGATCGCGGTCGAGGAGGTGATGGTTCAATGAGATCGGGGCGGGCAGGTCGCAGAATGGACCTGGCCATCGTCGTCGACCGCAACGACCCGAACGACCGCAATCGCCTGCGGGTTGCCGGCGAGCAGCATCGATCCGACCTTCACGTTGGCCGGATCCAGGGCGCCGCTCAGCAGACTCCATCCGAAGCCGTCGTCGTCCTGCGCGTTGAGGTCAGTGACGAGGTCGATCGTCTCGCCCAGACGGGCGTCATGCGGGGCGGGAGAGCTCACTTGTCCGCTCGTCGACGAGCTCGCCCAGCAGGCGCTGCACCAGCGAACCGGACGCGAGATCGTGCTCGACGATCTCGGCCTGCACCACACCCCAGTCGTCGTCACCGACGACCACGACCGAGCCGACCTCGAGGACGGTGCCGGGGATCGCACGCCTGGAGTTCGCGCGAATCAGATCGCCGCTGATGACTCGGTTGAAATCGACTGTCAGTTGCCGAACCATCATGGACCTCCTCACCGATGCTTGGCCGGGTTGTCACGGGCCTCGAATCAGGCCCTCACAGCGATACCCGTATCAAGCGAGGGAAGCACGACGTCGAAGTGTGGCGAATCGTCAGTCGCCGCCGCTTGGTCCCACGCACGGTCCGACTCACCTGTTTGGGCCGGCCGCGCTCGTCGTTTCCGACGAACACGCGCACTTCCCAGACACCGGGCTTGCGCTCGCACCTCGAGGCACGGCAACACAGAACAGCACCAGATGGACAGAAAACGCTAGCTGAACAGGTACTTTGCAATCACGATGCGTTGGATCTGGTTGGTGCCTTCGTAGATCTGGGTGGTCCCTCACAACAGTCCAGCTGGTGTTGCTCAGTGCCTCTGAGCTGGGACGATAGTCCGGCCCGTGTTGGCTCGTGATGCCTTGTGACGCCCAGTTGTAGGGATGAAAGTAGGGATTTCAGCCATCCGATCGGCGTTGGAACAGCCGCCAGGCACAGGCAAACCATAGCCCGATCGCTATGAGCCAAACTGCCGCAGCGAACGCCGACACGATTCCGATCGGAATCGTTCAGGAATGCTGTCACAGTTTTCTTGCATGAGATGCTCTTGATCGTTGTGATGTTCGAACGGTTCGTGGAAGGCCACGGGGCACGACTACGGGCTGGCCTCTTGGCTGCCTACGGACCGGAAGTTGGCCTTGACGCGGCGGCCGAGGCAATGGCCTATGGATGGGAGCATTGGGACCGGTTGTCATCGATGGACAATCCCGCTGGCTATCTCTATCGGGTAGGGCAGAGTGCTGCTCGTCGATCGCGTCGGCGTGGTCCGTTGATGCCGGCACCGGCGATCGATGAGGTCCGCGACGTCGAGCCGCGTCTTCCGGAGGCGCTGGCACAGTTGAGTGAGCTTCAACGAACGTGCGTGTTGCTGGTGCACGCGTTCGGGTGGCCGCAGGCCGACGTCGCTGGCCTACTGGAGGTCAGTGTCTCCACGGTCCGCACGCACATCGCTCGCGGGCTCGCCAAGTTGCAGTCGACCCTGGAGGTAGGAACTGATGTCTACTGATTTGATCAACCAACTCGATGCCTATGGCATCTGGCTCGAGGAACGCTGCGCGACGGAGCTGCGACCACGGCCATCGACAGTCGAGCCCGTCGATGACACCGAGACCGGTGACGT
>JANOJI010000244.1:0-4262 GCA_031408175.1 Ilumatobacteraceae bacterium | reverse complement strand
GGTCGGGCTCGGTGTAGCGGCGTTGGTCTTCATCGATATCGAGCAACACGACTGGCGAACCCTGCGCACCGAGCTAGCGGCGATACCTGGAGTCGAGTACCTGGCGATGTGTGCCGGTCGCTTCGACCTGATGCTGATTGCCCGTGCCGAGAGCATCCCCGCGCTCCGCGACGTTCTGCTGGAGCAGATCCAACGCATACCGGGCGTGCGTTCCACCGAGAGCGTTGTCATCCTCGACGAGATTCGCGTCGCAGGCCTCGGCGGACCGCAGGATCACGGCTCACACTGATCAGCACGATCAACGCCACGACCGTCAACCAGACCCATCGCTCACGTAGATCCTGCCCAGGTACGAGCGACGGGAAGACGCGCACACCACGAAACGCGACACCCGACATGAATGCCGGACCGACCAACACAACCAGCGCTGCAGTCGGTCCTCCTGGGCTGTCCGTGCGTCGTTGCACCGCTGCCGAAGTACTCAGACCAATGGCGACAAGCGCAGCAAGTTCGATCACGATGTCGTAGGTCGGGAAGCGGTTTCTTCTCGATGTGGCCACGACGGCGGCCACCATGATCCAGACAACAATCGTGATGCTCATGGCGATGAGGATTCGAATGACACGCCGGCGAATCAACGAGGTCGGCGAAGCGGCGAAGCGGCGACGATCTCGGAAGCGGGGTCGTCGAGGGCGAAGCCGATTCCGGCCGTCGAGGTGACCAGCACCAGGGCGTACGTCTCGGTCAGGCTGCGGCCTGTGCTCGTCTGCGTGATGATTGCGGCCAGGCCGACGACCCCGCCAATCATTGTCGGCACACTGCCCGTGGCCCTGACCAGCAGTGAGAGTGGGTGCTGGCCATGCGCCACCGACGGATTGGAAATGATCACTGACACGCGCGGGCGCCGTCGGGTACACCCGCGGCCGAGCCGACTGCCGCCTGCCCGAGCGCGGTCATCAACTCATCAGTTGTCGTCGCCGGGTCGGTCCAACGTGGCCAATCGGCCCACAGCACATCGCGCACAACAGCGGGCTCGATGCCTACCATCGCTCGAGCAGCCGCTATGTCCGTGGATGACCACAGCACCGGCGGAGTGACATCACCGGTCCAGACGTACCCGTCGATCCATGACAACGGCAAGTCGTACTCGTTATCAGAATTGCTGACGCCGCTCCACGATCCCGTCACGAAGCGTTCAGCTTCATCGGTGGCTTTGCCTTGAGCGGCCACCCACAGGGCCACGACTCCCCGTGCCTGCCCACCGATGTAGCACGGCATTCCATCGGCCGACGCAGTCAGCGGAAGGCCGACTGACCACAGTCCGAGCGCAAGCCGGTTCACCGGGTTCCAATCTGTGCCCTTGACCGCGACTCCATTCCATGTCGCAGAATCCGCCTGCCACGACGCGACGAGGGCAGCGGCGTCGATTCGTCGGCGCACGGCCGGGTCGAGGCGGTCCAGGCTCTGCTCTCGCCACAGGACCGTGAAGCCACTGGCGCGCCGCTGCGGTGCCACCGCTGCGAAGGGCGCCGTCAGTTCGTCGCTCCACATATCGACGATGTCCGCATAGTCGCGATAGGCGCACAGGGTCAGCCCGTCGGTGACCCGACAATCCGAGTGGCGCACGGGGTCGGCAACCATTGCAGCGATCCGCTGGGCATCGCGTTCGCTCATCGGACGGGTCTGCGCTACAGCAGCCACCACGGCGACGATCACCACAACTGCTGCGACAACCGCGACGGGACGATCTCGACGGGTGCGGGCGACGGCGGCGACAGCAACACCGGCGCCGAGCGCGAGGAGGTACACCGCATGCCACCACGTGGGTCGCACGGTAAAAATCCAGTCGTGGTCCGGATATCGCGGCCAGATCGACAGCTGCCGCGCCAGGCTCCAGTGCCTGCCTCCGATAGCGCCGATGGCGCTCGCGCCGATCGCCAGTGCGACAAGGGCTGCGAGTGCAACGAGCGGGTGCGGTAGCCAGCGCGCCAGAGCCACGCCGAGCGCGCAGGCGCAGGCGACAAGCACGAAGCTGACGGCGACGTCGCCGACGCTTGCCGCGTCGATCGTTCCGAACTGGTGTCTGACGAATACGCCCTGCACGACGGCTACCACGACGAACAGTGCGTGCACGACAAACGCCATCCACATGGCTCCGAGGTGCCCGACAGCGCGCGTCGCGTCGGCAACCGGCAATGAGCTGAACAACTCTTCGGCGCCATCGCGCCGGGCGCGCAATGCCGCAAGATTCACGGCGACCAAGGCCAGTCCGGCGAACGGCAGACTGAACACCGGCAACAGCGCGAGCCAGGCCCTCCACGAGTTCTCCGAGCCCATGCTGTCGGATGCCCAGATCACACCGAAGATCACGAGTATCGCGACCGACATCGAGATGCCGACGATGAACGCCTCGCTGCGCAGCAGTTGGCGTCCCTCGATCCGGGCCAACTGCAACGCTGCCGCAGCATTCGTCCCCAACTTCACGTCCGCCGCGCCGTCCGGTCTCGTCGTGACCTTGACCGGCTGCCAACTGTCGGTCGTGGGTCGGTCGCTTCCACGGTGGGTGAAGGCGTACGCCAGCCCGAAGACCGCGCCGATGACGAGGATCATCCCCACGACGACTCCTGCAAGACCGACGCGTCCACCAGCAGGAGGTATCCGTCCTCTACCCGCGGCTCGTCGATACGAGCGCCCGCTGGCGGCTCGCCCACATGGCGGACCAACCCGTCACCGGTCATCCACGCCAACTGCGCGGCCGGGTCTCGCGCTTCGGCGAGCCACACTCGATCTGCTGCGAGTGCAGCGAGGCCTGTCGGTGTTCCGTCGTACCGCACCACGCCGCCATGAATCACGACGACGCGCTGACACAGCGCGGCGACATCTTCGGTCTGATGCGTCGACAGCACCACAGTGGCACCACCGGTAGCCGTAGAGAGCAGCTCCCGGAATCGGAGCCGCTGCTCCGGATCGAGTCCTGCTGTCGGTTCGTCGAGCACGAGCAACTCCGGTGAGCCGAGCAACGCCTGGGCGATTGCGACGCGACGGCGCATGCCCCCTGAGAGCTGGCGGATCCGCTTGTGCATCACAGGGGTGAGAGCGACCAGATCGAGCACCCGGCGAACCTCATCGTGGCGGACACGACGATCGGTGATCAGCTTCAGCACAGCGACGTAGTCGACGAAGTCGAACGCCGAGAACTGTCGATGGAAGCCAGGCTCCTGAGGCACATAGCCGAGGCGCCGGCGAATCTCCAGGCGATCGTCAGCCGCAGCGGTGCTGCGGCCCAGCAACTCGACATGCCCGCTGTCCGGAGCGAGCACAGTCGCGAGGATGCGCAGCAGGGTGGTCTTGCCAGCTCCGTTCGGACCGAGCAGACCTGTGATGCCCGACTCGATGGACAGCGAAACGCCGTCGACCGCCACAGTTCTGCCGTAGCGCTTCGTCACTTGGTCGAGCTCGACACCCGCGAGCACTTTCGTTGTCATGTTAGTGCCCCAGTCACGATCATCAGATCGAAGCGATGCTTTCGTACCGCGACGATGGTCGCACCGGCGACGGCCACTACGGTGGTAACGAGTTGCCCGGACGGCGCGAAGATCATCGACGTGCTGATGAAGTCGCCAGCCGCGTTGTGTTGGATCAATACGACCACCGCCACCAGCCAAGTGATGCCGACGGCGCAGGCCGCCCGTTCCGGCGAAATCCACGTCGACAGGGCCAACGTCACTGAGACCAAGGCAAGTGATGGCAGCAGCCATCCGAGCGACGCCCAACCCGTGCCGCGTGCGGCGACGGACGCGACGAACAGCACCGGCATTGTCGTCGCCAGGACTCCAATCGTGCGGATCAGCGTCAATGTGAACCCACTCAGGGGCGCTGCAACGCCGATCTCGTAGGTGGGGTCCAACGCAGGGCCAAAGGCGGTCGCCACACCGACGAGCGGCAACAGCGGTGCAACCACCAGCAACAACCACGGCTGATCGCCGTCGAGGCCGTCAGCGGCGACGGCAAAGGCCGCAACCAGTGCCACCGCAACCAGCCAAGCGACGCGTAGCGCGGGTGTTGTCGCCAGCAGCCTGGCTGTCGACTCTCGCACGCCGATCGAGCCCAGCAGTCGCTCGGGGATCGACAGTCGGGGACGATCGACGCGCTGCTGGATCTCATCCCACATCTGCTCGAGCTCGCCCGAACTCCCGTGTGCAACAGCCGTCACAGCACCGAGGCCGGCACGACAGTCGGCGCACGTCATCAGGTGGGCCTCG
>JANOJI010000179.1:0-6802 GCA_031408175.1 Ilumatobacteraceae bacterium | reverse complement strand
CCGAGATGGTCATGCCTGGTGACAACATTGCGATCACGGTCGAGTTGGGTAAACCGATCGCGATGGACGAGGGTTTGCGTTTCGCCATCCGCGAAGGTGGCCGCACCGTCGGCGCCGGACGCGTCACCAAAATCACGAAATAGGAATCATCAAGTGATCCGCGAGTAGCTGATCAGAACAAGGAGCCGGCCCGATGGCCAGAAACGACAAGCGGGTGAAGATCACCCTCGAGTGCACCGAGTGTAAGCGGCGCAACTACATCACGATGAAGTCGAAGGTCAACGATCGCGAGCGCCTGGAGATGAAGAAGTACTGCTCGCACGACCGCCGGCACACCACCCACAAAGAGACTCGGTGACCGACTCGCTGACCGCGGGCCGAACCTAGATGGGCGGCTGGTAGCCTTACCAGTCGCCGTTCCGAGGGCAGTAGCTCAGTTGGTAGAGCATCGGTCTCCAAAACCGACGGTCGGGGGTTCGAGTCCCTCCTGCCCTGCCCACATCCCAATGGGAGCAATCAATGTCACTGGATGACCTCAACCGAGAGCAGAAACGTTCGCAGAAGAAGATGGGCGCGCTCGACGAACAGGGCAGGCCGACGCGCGCTCCGGCGCCGCAGGTCCGCCAGAAGAAGGAGCGCACCACTCCGGCGCAGTATCTCCGTGAGGTCCGCGACGAGATGCGCAAGGTTGCCTGGCCGAAGTGGCCGGAGGTGCGACGCTTCTCGCTGATCGTGCTCACCACCGTCATCATCTACACCGCGTTCATCTTCGGTCTTGACTCACTGTTCGGAGTGCTCTCCGGATGGTTGTACGACAGTTGACCATGAACGACGACCTGCTCACCGAAACAGAACCAGAAGCCGCCGCCCTACAAGGCGTGGGCGACGCTGCGTCCCAAATCGAGCCGGCCCAGATCGAGCCGGCCCAGGTCGAGCCGGCCCAGGTCCAGGCAGGTCAGGTCGAGGATCTCGATGAGACCGTCGACGCCTCGTTCGACCTGTCCAGCGAGACCATGCCCGCCACCGACGAGGTGGTCGCCGAAGACGAGATCGTCGACGACCCCTGGACACGTCCCGGCGCTTGGTACGTCGTGCACACCCAGTCGGGCTACGAAAAGAAGGTCACCGCCAACCTGCATGCTCGCATCCAGAGCATGAACATGGAGGAAAAGATCTACGAAGTCGTCATTCCCATGGAGGAAGTCGACGAGTTCAAGAACGGTCGCAAGCAGACCGTGCAGAAGAAGGTCTTCCCCGGCTATCTGCTGGTCCGCTGTCAGATGGACGACAACAGCTGGTACTGCATCCGCAACACCCCTGGTGTTACGGGGTTCGTCGGTCAGAACAAGCAGGGCCAAAAGCCCACGCCGCTGTCGCGCCGCGAGGTGCAGACGTTCCTTGCGGCCAAGGGCGATGGCACTGGCGGGTTGCCGAACCGCAAGAAGCCAAAGCTCGACTACGAAGTCGGCGAGAGCGTGCGTGTGAAGGAAGGCCCCTTCGCCGACTTCGCCGGAACGATCGCCGAGATCAATGCCGATCACATGAAGCTCAAGGTCCTCGTCAACATCTTCGGTCGCGAGACCTTGGTGGAGATGGACTTCAGTCAAGTCTCCAAGCTGTAACCGCAGCGAACATTCGAATACCTCCAAGAATTAGGTAAGGAAAAGTAGTCATGGCAAAGAAGAAGGTCAGTGCGATCGTCAAGATCCAGATCCCTGCAGGCAAGGCCACCCCGGCCCCGCCGGTGGGAACGGCGCTCGGGCCTCACGGCGTGGGCATCATGGATTTCGTCAAGCAGTACAACGCTGCCACAGAATCACAGGTCGGCACGATCATCCCGGTTGAAATCACCATCTTCGAGGACCGCACGTTCACGTTCATCCTCAAGACCCCGCCGGCCGCTGTGTTGTTGCGCCAGAAGGCTGGTCTCGCCAAGGGCTCCACCGAGCCGGGCAAGACCGTTGCCGGTTCCGTGACCGAGGCCGACATCGAAGAGGTCGCCAAGATCAAGATGCCCGACCTCAATGCCTACGACCTCGACGCTGCCAAGCAGCAGATCCGTGGCACCGCCCGCTCGATGGGCCTGAAAGTTTCATAGTTCGCCACAAGCACACCGCTCGACCGGGACGACCTCGCCCGGCGGCGCTACCAATGAGGGAGACAGACAATGTCAGGAAAGAAGTTCGCAGATTCGGTCAAGGCGTTCGACCGTGACCAGCTGTTCACGCCAACCGAGGCCGTGACGCTGGCCAAGACCATGGCCAAAGCAACGTTCGATGAGGGTGTCGACGTCGCTATTCGTCTCGGTGTCGACCCGCGCAAGGCGGATCAGATGGTCCGCGGCACCGTCGCCCTGCCCGAGGGCACCGGCAAGAACATCAGGGTCGCAGTCTTCGCTTCCGGCGAGGCCGCCCAGGAGGCACGCGATGCCGGCGCCGACATCGTCGGAGCCGACGATCTGGCCGAAGCGATCCAGAAGGGCAACATGGACTTCGATCTGGCCATTGCCACGCCCGACATGATGCCGCTCGTCGGTCGTCTCGGCCGTGTGCTTGGTCCACGTGGTCTCATGCCGAACCCGAAGACCGGCACCGTCACGCAAGATGTCGGTCGCGCTGTCGCCGAGTTCAAAGGCGGCAAGGTCGAGTACCGCACCGATCGGTACGGCAACGTGCACGTCACGATCGGCAAGGCCAGCTTCGAGCCCGCCGCGCTCGAGACCAACTTTCGTGCCGTGCTCGACGAGTTGCAACGCGCCAAGCCGGCGTCGGCCAAGGGTCGGTACCTGCGCAAGATCTCGATTTCGTCAACGATGGGCCCAGGCATCAAGGTCGACACCAACCGCTTGCGTCCCGTGGAGTGAGCGACACAGTGTGAGGCGTGGCGTTATCGGCTCTGGCCGATAGCGTTGCCGCACAAGCAAAGCAAAACAATCGCTCGCCACAGACCGCTGGTCCTCCGGGATAATGGGTTCGCCCACCAGCCGAGGTGAACTCGTGATCGGATCGTCAGGCACTCGTGCTCTCGCTCCTCGCGGTGTTCGCTGCAAAGCGGGCACCAAGAGTCGAAGCGAGAGGAGGTGTACATGACAACTGAGAACCCCCGTGCCGAGAAGGTCGCCGTAGTCGACGAGGTTTCCGCCAAGCTCACCGCAGCAGACGCGGCGATCATCACCGAGTATCGCGGCATGAGTGTCGGTCAGCTCGCGGCCTTGCGTCGCCAGCTGCGCAACAGCGGTGGCGAGTACAAGGTGTACAAGAACACATTGGCTCGCTTCGGCGCCGAGAAAGCAGGCATCGACGGTCTCGCCGAGCTGCTGATCGGTCCAAGCGCAATCACCTTCGTCAGCGGCGATGCCGCCGGCGTAGCCAAAGCGTTGAAGGATGCCGCCAAGACCAACCCATTCCTGATCATCAAGGGTGGAGCGATGGGCGGCAAGACGATGTCGGTGAAAGACATCGAAAGCCTCGCTGATCTGCCGAGCCGCGACGTGCTGCTGGCGATGCTGGCCGGAGCCTTCCAAGCCCCGCTGGTGAAGACCGCCGGCCTTCTGCAGGCGCTTCCTCGCAATTTCGCATACGGCCTCAAAGCCCTCATTGATCAAAAAGAAGCCGCTGCGTAAGCGGCCGCGCACTGAATACCAACAACTCGTTCAATCACATTTCGCAAGGAGAATCAACCATGGCAACACTCAGCAAGGACGACGTCCTCGACGCCATTTCAGGCATGACCGTTATCGAGCTCAAGGAGCTGCTCGACGCGTTCGAGGAGAAGTTCGGCGTGACCGCCGCCGCTCCGGTAGCCGTTGCGGCCGCCGGTGGTGGCGGAGCCGCCGCTGCACCAGTCGAGGAAGAGAAGGACGAATTCGACGTTATTCTCACCGAGGCCGGTGCCCAGAAGATCCAGGTCATCAAGGTCGTGCGCGAGCTGACCAGCCTGGGCCTGAAAGAAGCAAAGGATCTCGTCGACGGCGCCCCGAAGCCCGTTCTCGAGAAGGCAACCAAGGAAGCCGCAGAGGCTGCCAAGACCAAGCTCGCCGAAGCCGGCGCCACGGTCGAAGTCAAGTAACTCACTCCGCAAGCGTCGACGACCCGGGCCTGTCCCGGGTCGTTTCGCGCCCCGCCGGACTCGGTCGAGTGTTTCGATCCCACCCGAGGTGGCGCGAAACACTCCACTACGATCTGGCGCCGTGACGCCGCGACGAGTCGACCCCGCGGGCGAACCGGCGACGCTCGACGCCATGGATGCCGTCATGCAACAGGCATACGGAGTGTCGTCGTTTCGTGCCGCTCTTGATCGCTTCGTGGCCGTGCAACCCGATGGGATGGCTGTGGTCGAACATGACGACGCTGTGGTTGGTACCGGTTGTTCTCTGGCCTACCCCGATGGCGGCTTCGGTTGGGTCGGCCTAGTCGCCACGGCGCCGGCATTCGAACGCCGGGGGATTGCCACGGCGATCACGGAGTATCTCAGCGGCGTGCTCGAGGGCCATGGGTGTTCCCCCGTGCTCGATGCCTCGGCTGTGGGCGGACCGGTGTACCAGCGGATGGGGTTCGCTGATTGTGGGCTGACCAGGGTGATGGGGTATGTGGGTGCCGGCGAGTCGGCCCCGATCAACGAGGATGCATGCGAGCGGCTGGTGGCTGGCGACCTCGACGAGGTTGTCCGCTTCGACGCTCCACGGTTCGGGGCGTCGCGTCGTGACCTGTTGGCCAAGGTGATCGAACAGCATCCGGGCCGGGCCGTGGTGCTGCGCAGCCGAGGCAAGGTCGCCGGATTTCTCGTCGCCCAAGACGCGACAATGGGGCCGGTCGTTGCCGACACGTCCGAGTCACTGATGAGCTTGATCGCCGCGGCGCTCCGCTTCGACTGGACATCGCCACCGCGCATCAACGTGCCACCGGAAAGCGGCCACCTGGCCACCCTGCAGCGCCTTGGTTTCGAGACACGCCGCGAACTCCGTCACATGCGCCGCGGCATCGACGTGTTGCCCGGTCGGCGCGAAAGCATCGCCGCGCTTCTCAGCCTCGGCGAGGGTTGACGAGCACCGCATCTGAACGAGTGTCTCGAGGCACCCCGGCGTGGCGCGAAACACTCCGTTGACCAGCGCGGGTGGGAAACACTCGGTCAGGGTTCACGCCTTGGGTGGATCTCGCCAGACTTGGCCACCTCGGCGTACCACAGGGCGCTCTCTTTCGGCGTGCGGTGCTGGGTATCCCTATCCACCGCAACCAGGCCGAACTTCGGACCGTAACCGTGGGCCCACTCGAAGTTGTCGAGCAGCGACCAGGCGAAGTATCCCTCGACCGGCACTCCGGCCTCCATTGCCTGGCGCACCTGGCCGAGGTGTGCGGCGATGTAGTCGAGCCGATCGTTGTCGATGACCCGGCCGTCGACGACGTCGGTGTCGGGCATGGCGGCACCGTTCTCGGTGATCAGATATCGAGGGAAGCTGTGGGTCTTGTGCAGTCCGCGCAGCAAATCACCCAGCGCCGGTGGGTGCACCTCCCAGCCCATCGCCGTCAACGCACCGCGAGGCTCGCGTTCGCCATCAATGGCGCCCACCATCTGGCGGGTGTAGAAGTTGACGCCGAGCGCATCGATCGGCCGGGAGATCAGATCCATATCGCCGTCGCGGACCTCCGACTGCGCCCATCCGAGTCGCGCGACCGTGTACTGCGGATAGCCGATGCCGCCGATCGGGTCGACGTACCAGCGGTTCTCGATGTCATTGACGATCTGTTGGCGGTCGAGCGCTGCCGGCGATGTCCCGATCGGTGTGACCGGGGTGAAGTTCAACACGATGCCGACGCGTGCACCCGGACTCGCGGCGCGGACCCGTTCCATTGCCAGGCCGTGACCCACCAACAGGTGATGCGCCGCGGCGAGACCGTCGGCCAACGAGCTGCGTCCCGGCGCATGCTCGCCGGTGAGGTAGCCGTGGTTGGCGCTGACGAACGGCTCGTTCAGCGTCATCCAATCGCTCACCCGATCGCCGAGCCGGTTGGCGACGATCGCGGCGTACTCCGCGAACGCCTCCGCCGTTCCTCGGACGGGCCATCCTCCTGCATCCTCCAACGTCTGAGGAAGATCCCAGTGGTAGAGCGTGGGGAACGGCCGGATATGGGCGGCGAGCAGGGAGTCGACCAGCCGGTCGTAGAAGTCGAGGCCGCGCGAATTGACCTGGCCGGTGCCATCCGGCAGCACCCTCGGCCAGGCAATGGAGAACCGGTAGGCGTTGAGGTGTAACCGCTTCATCAACTCGACGTCTTCGTCGAAGCGGTGGTAGTGCTCGCAGGCAACGGCGCCGTCGGTGCCGTCCTTGATCGCTCCCGGGATCGTGCAGAAGCGATCCCAGATGCTTTCCCCACGACCGTCGGCGGCGATCGCACCTTCGATCTGATACGACGATGTGGCGGAGCCCCACAGGAAGTCGGTTGGGAATAGGCGATCTGCCTCGATGGTGGAAGCGCCGGCCTCGCCTGTGCTTGTGACGGTCACGGAATACATCCCCTCGATCAGGTGCCGACATCTTTGCCGTCGGTTGCGAGCGCGGTCAAGTGACCACCGCACCGTCGTGACCTGGTGTTTCGTCGGATAACCTTGACAAGAACGGGTTTCAGGCTTACCGTTCGCCCTCACCAAAACCGTCTGGCAGAAGTGCCAGCTGCGGTTGACGTTGCCGTGCGTTGCGGATAGTATCGAACGTTGCCGTGCGTCTTGTCTCTTGCTATCGCTATGCCCACTTGACCTTGCGCGCCCCAGTTCTGCTGTTCGCCGTCTCACCGCCTGCTGCCCCATC
>JANOJI010000156.1:0-22118 GCA_031408175.1 Ilumatobacteraceae bacterium | reverse complement strand
GCGGGCTATCTCTTCCGCAAGCTGACGGTCGTTCACCAGTGGCTCAATCCGTTGTGGAGATTTCGCACGTCGGGCGTCAAGATCAGCGATCCACGACGTCCGTACATCGTGGTCGCCAACCATCAGAGCTTCGTCGACATTTTGTTGATCTCGCAGTTGCCATGGGAGATGAAGTGGCTGTCGAAGGCTGACTTTTTCAAGTACCCACTGGTCGGCTGGCTCATGCGCATGGCCGGCGATATCAAGCTGATTCGTGGGAAGCGCGATTCGGTGATCGCAGCGATGGATTCGTGCAAGGACCGGCTGTCGAAGCATGTGAGTGTGATGATCTTCCCCGAAGGAACGCGAAGCAGTGACGGCGAGTTGCAGAAGTTCAAAGATGGCGCATTCCGCCTGGCGATCGAGACCGGTACACCGATCATCCCCTTGGTGCTCGACGGTACGCACCCGGCTCTGCAAAAGGGCGACTGGCGATTCGGCGTGACCGATGCCGAGGTGCGCGTGCTGCAACCGATCGAGACCGCTGGGCTGACACTCGACGACGTGGGGGTGCTGCGTGATCAAGTGCACACGGTGATCGCCGATGAATTGGCGTTGATGAAGGCCAGCTGATGCCGCTGTTGTTCGCCAGCGACGACGATCGTGATCTGGTGCGGGCCGAACGCGATGTCGGGGCGGCGTTCTGCGATCTCGATCTTGATCTGCGGTCATTGGCTGCTGTGTCGAACATCTTCCGCGCTGCTACAGCCGTACGCAATCACATGGAAAGCGGCGTGCTCGCCCACCACGAGTTGTCGTGGAGCGCCTTCACCACGCTGTTCGTGTTGAGGGTGTGGGGCGACATGGACGCTCGATCGTTGGCAGCCGAGGCCGGCGTCACCGCGGCGACGCTGACCGGCGTGATGAAGACGCTGGAGGGGCGCGGGCTGTTGCGACGCAAAGGTGATCGTGCCGACGGTCGACGAATCCTGGTGTCGCTGACGCCACAGGGTCGCAGCGTGGTGGGAGATGTCATGCCGGCGTTCAATCGTCACGAATCCCTGGTCACACAGGCGCTCACCGAATCCGAACGCGACGATCTGGCCCGGTCGCTGCGCACCATCCTGCGCACCATCGAAGCCATCGACCTCTAACCATCCGAGTGTTTCCGGCCCGACTCGGCCCGAACGAGTGTTTCCGGTACGGACGGGGTGGCGCGAAACACTCGGTCAGGATGTGGTGGAGAAGTGGCGGGCCTCGTCGACCAGCCAGGCGAAGGCGGGGTCGGGTTGCTCGGCGAGCATCTCCGGGTGCCATTGCACTGCCAGCACCTCGGGTCGTCCGTCGAGCTCGAAGCCTTCGATCACTCCGTCCTCGGCAGTCCCGGTGACGATCACGCCGCTGCCGGGCCGACCAACTGCCTGGTGGTGAAGGCTGTTCGTTGCGACCTCCGTGCCGTACAGGGACTCCAGTCGGCTGCCGGCGCTGACCTGCACGACGTGGCATCGATCGGTGCGCGACGTGGTCCACAGTGCGTGGGTGTCGGATTCCTCGAGGTGTTGTACCAAGGTGCCGCCGAGTGCAATGTTGAGCAGTTGCGCGCCCCGGCACACACACAGCATCGGGAGTCGCCGGTCAAGAGCGGCACGGATCAGCGCCAACTCCCATTCGTCGCGTCCTGGCTCGATCTCGCCGAGTTCGGGGTGCGGATCCTCTCCGTACAGCGACGGATCGGGATCGGCGCCACCGGTCATCACCAAACCGTCGAGCCGACTGACGATGTCGACCGGATCTGCATCGCGCGTGAGTTGCACGGGCAACCCACCGACAGAAGAGATCCCCTTGGGATACTCACTGAGATGCAGGTCGACTTCCTCGCCGTGCAGTGCGCCCTGCGGTAGATGAGGGACACGCTCGACGGGCCAGCGTCGACCGGACAGACCGATCAGTGGTCGGCGACTCATGCCACGGTCACTGACATGGGCAGCCGCTTGATGCCGCTGATGAAATTGGAACGCAACCGCTCGATTGGCCCGTTCAGCTGCACCCCGGTGATCCTCGGCAACAGCTCCTCGAAGAGAACCTTCAGTTCCATTCGCGCCAGCTGAGCACCCAGACAGAGATGCGGGCTCATCCGGCCGAAGGCCACGTGATCGTTGGGTGTGCGGTGGATGTCGAATGTGTACGGGTCGGTGAAGTGCCGCTCGTCGAAGTCCGCTGAGTTGAACCAGATCACCACTTTGTCTCCTCGCTTGATCTGCCGGTCGTGGAGGGTGACGTCGACCGTCGCGGTGCGTCGGAAATGCATCGTCACTGTTGCCCAACGCAGGATCTCCTCGACAGCGGATTCCATCAGTGCCGCCTCTCCGCGAATCACCGAGTCGCGCAACTCGGCCAACTGATCGGGGCGTTCGATCAACGCCTTCATGCCCGCCGCCATCGTGTAGCGAGTGGTGTCGTTGCCAGCGCTGACCAAGAGCACGAAGAAATTCTTGAACTCGCGTTCGGTCAACCTGTCACCGTCGATCGTCGGTGCCAGGATGTCGCTGATCACATCGTCGGTCGGATTGATGCGGCGCTGCTCGGCTTGGCGCTCGGCGTAGCGATACAGGTCGAGCGCCGCGGGCGAACGGAACGGGATCGACTTGAACTCGTCGGTGTCGGTCAGGCCCAGCGGATGATCGGTGAACTCGGGGTCGAAGTTGCCGAGTAGCGCATCGCCGCGCTCCACCAACCAGTTGCCGTCCTGCTCGGGAACACCGAGCAGGGCCCCCAGCATGCGCATCGGCAGTTGCTTGGCGATCCGCTCGATGAAGTCGAACTCACCACCGCCGTCGAGTGCCTCGTCGACCACGGCTCGGGCCAACAACCGGATGCCATTCTCGTAGGCGAACACCTCGCGGCGGCTGAACGGCTTCGACACCAATCGGCGATATCGAGTGTGCTGCGGCGGGTCGTACTCCAGCATGTTGCGTCGAGCTTCGAAGTCGTCGAGGTCCATCTCCTCGAGGGTGATGCCCTGCGCGCTCGAGAACGTCTCGACGCTGCGGCTGACGTGCAGCAGATCGTCGTAGCGAGTGATCGCCCAGAACCCCTGGCCGCCATCGTGCTCGGGCCACCAGCTGACCGGATCGGTATCGCGCAGGCGTTGGAATGTCGCGTACGGAACACCGACGACATACGTGTCGGGATTCGTGATGTCGGCGTCGGCCCGACCGAGGTCGACAGGCGCTGAGCTCATCCGCCAATGCTAGTTCGGCCCCTAACGAGTTGAGGCGGCACCAGCCGAGTCGATCAAGTGGAGTGGTTCATGCCCATCCGGTTGGCGGCCAACACTCTGATGAGGCCGCTGGCTTGACCGGACTCAGCCGATGGTGTTGTTGGAACCGGAGAGCTGTACGTTGCCGCCGACCAGTCGTCCGCCCTTGATGGCCGAGCTGCTGATCTGAATGCCGCCGCCGGGTGCGGCGATGATGCCGGTCCAGGTCACATTGCTCCCAGAGATCTGGATGGCGTTCAGCCAACATGATCCACCGCCAGACAGCAGCGTCAGCAGGTTCGCCGCAGCCGGGCTCATCGTGCTGCTTCCGCTGACGGTGATGCGACCACTGGCGACGATGGTGACACCGGACAAGACCGGAGCTGATTGGGAGATCGTGACGTCGCCGGCCACAGAGTGAACACCCGGCGTCAAACCACCCTTGCTGATGGTCACGCTGTCAGCATGGGCGACGTAGCCAGGCAGCGATGAGTACCGGCCGCCGCGCGCGAAGTCCCTGATCGTCCACGGCAGTCCCGCGGCCACCTCGGTCGTGCTGCGCACGACGCCGGCGCTTGTGACCCCGTGGCCGATCATGCCGCTGCCGCCGTACGAGATCTTGCCCGACACCGAAACCGCACTGCCAGAGATCATGACGTTGCCATTGCTGCGCAGATCGCCCTTGATCGAGACCTTGCTGCCCGACATCTGCAGGCCACTGCCGAATGACGAGTTGAACAGCGACAGGATCGTCGGGCCAGACAGCGTCGGCGCCGGCAGTGTGGTCGTCGTCGTGGTGGTGGTCGTCGACGTTGTGGTGGTCTTCGGCACCGTTGTGGTCGTCGAGGTGGTGGGCGTCGTCTTCGGAACGGTCGTCGTTGAGGTCGAGGTCGAGGTCGTGGTCGAGGTCGTGGTCGATGTTGTCGGCGCGATCGTGCTCGTGGTGGTCGACGAGGAGGTGGATGGTGCGACCGTCGTCGACGTTGTCGTTGACGCTTCGGTCGTCGTCGTCGATTCAGCCAGAGCCGTCGGACCGGAGTCGATCAGCGCGACCGCGCCGGCGCACGCAATAGCCAACACGCTCCGCCCATCCTCCGCCACATGAATCAGATATCGGCGCGGTCGCACACGCAATGAGTCAAGATTGTGTCTATGGATTTTGCCGGACGTATTGCGATCGTCACTGGAGGCGCCTCCGGCATGGGAGCCGCAACGGCACGCCGTCTGGCTGCTGGGGGTGCCCACGTGCTGATCGTGGACCGCAACGCCAGCCTCGCCAAGACGGTCGCTGGCGAGATCGCTGGAGCCACGATCGTCGGCGATGTTGCCAACTCGGAGTTCTGCGAGGGTGTCGTCACTGCGGCAATGAGCCGCCACGGCCGTCTCGATGTGCTCGTCAATGCTGCCGGGGTGATCGTTCGAGCCAGCGGCAAGGACACCACCGACGAGCAGTGGGCGAGAATCATGGGTGTCAACGTGAGCGGCACCTTCTACATGTGCCGGGCTGCGCTGCGGGTGATGAAGCCACATGATGGGGCAGCGATCGTCAACTTCGGTTCGATCTGGGGTGATCTCGGCTCTGCGGGAGTTGCCGCATACTGCGCGTCAAAGGGCGCTGTACACAACCTGACGCGTGCGTTGGCGATGGACCACGCCGCCGACGGTATCCGCGTCAACGCCGTGTGCCCGGGCGAGGTCAATACGCCGATGCTGCAATCCGAGCGGTCGGAGGCGGTCACGGAAAGACTGCTGGCTGCGATCGCGGCCTCGGTGCCCATGGGTCGGCTTGCCGACCCCGACGAGATCGCCAGGGTTGTCTGTTTCCTGGCATCGGACGATGCCAGTTACATGACCGGAGCCATGGTCAGCGTCGACGCCGGATATGGAGCGAGGTAAGCGTGGAGTATCGCCGGCTCGGTCGCACGGGTGCGCTGGTCGCACCACTGGCACTCGGTACCGACAACATCTTGAATCCGACGCCGGAGGACGAATCGAGCCGCATGATCATCCGCGCGCTCGACGGCGGCATCAACCTCATCGACACTTCGAACAGCTACGGAGCCGGCGAGGCCGAGCGGGTGATCGGTCGGGTGCTTGCCGAGAGTGGAAGGCGCGACGAGGTGGTGATCGCCACGAAGGTGCATTACCCCACGGGACCTGGACCCAATGATCGCGGCAACTCGCGACTGCACATCATGCGCGCCTGCGAGCAATCGTTGCGTCGTCTACAGACCGATCACATCGACCTGTATCAGTTGCATCGGCCCGACTTCGACGTGCCCATCGACGAGACGCTCGGCGCGCTGACCGACCTGGTGCACCAGGGCAAGGTCTGCTACATCGGGAGTTCGACGGCCCCGGCGTGGAAGGTGCTCGAGGGTGTGTTGGTCGCCGAGCTGAGGGGACTGGTGCCCTTCGTGACCGAGCAGCCGCCGTACAACCTGCTCGATCGGCGGGTTGAGAACGAGTTGGTGCCGATGGCGTTGCGGTACGGCTTGGGACTGCTGCCGTGGTCGCCGCTGGCGATGGGCGTGCTCGCTGGCCGCTACGCCGACGACGACATCAGGCCCGAGGGATCTCGCGCCTCGCTGCGCGGCGGCATATATGCCGACCGGGTCAGCCAGAAAGCGGTCGAGGCAGGCAACCAGTTCGTGCGGGTGGCGCACGAATCGGGTATCGATCCGGCGCGGCTTGCAATCGCCTGGGTGATGAACCAGCCGGCAGTCGTCGCACCGTTGATCGGTCCGAAGTCTGTCGAGCAGCTGGAGCATCTGTTGCCAGTGATGGACATGACCATCTCGGCCGATGTTGCCGCCGCCTGCGACACGATCTGCTCGCCCGGCAGCGCCGTCGCCAACTTCCACAACTCCGCGCCGTGGATGAGGATGAAGGTCGGCTCATGAGACGTTGGTGTGCTGTCCTGCTCGCGGTCATGGTCGTCGCGTGTGGTGACGATCAGTCGGCGAGCCTCCCGACAACGACAACGACAGCTACGACGACGGCTGAGCCTTCGACAACCTCGGCAGCGGTCACGACAACGACCACAACGACGATCGCGTGTCCAGTGTTCACCGAAACCGACATCCAGTCCGAAGGGTTCCCCGGGCGGCTGTCGGGCCTTGTGGGCGCCGATGTCCGCACCGGGGTCCAGCCATGCAGCGAGCGCTTCGTATTCGAACTCCAGGGAACCGGTGAGTTTCCGGGCTGGTGGGTGCGATACGAGGCGGCTGCCCTAACTGACGATCCGCGAGGCGAGCCGGTCGATGTCGCCGGCACCGCTTTCATCGTGGTCACCGTCGAGTCATGGATGACCAACATGGAAGGTGAGGGTTACCAGGGGCCGACGCGCATCGCGCCGACCAATGTGTCGCACATCAAGGAACTGGTGATGCTCGGCAACTTCGAGAGTGTGACGCTGTGGGCCATCGGGTTGGACCGGCAGCGGCCGTTCGAGGTGACAACCCTCGACAATCCTCCCCGCCTCGTGATCGATATCGCCAAGGCCTGAACCTGCCGAGGTGCCGTAGAGGGCTAGGACCTTTTCCCCTGTTGCCGGGCACCGCAGGGCAAGACAATGACGGTATGACGATGAAGATCATTGTCGGCATCGATGGGTCTGAACCATCGCTCGACGCGTTGCGGTGGGCGGCCTACGAGGCACGTCGTCGCGGCGCGGACTTGCTGCTCGTGTCGTGCTACACGGCCCCTGCGTTGGGTGGTATTGACGGTGCCATTTATCCGAACTCGATCGACGTCGAGGTATTGAAAGCGGAGTCTGCAGCCGTGATCGGGCAGGCAACGGAGATCGTGGCGGCAATCGACCCGCAGCTCGTCGTCCTCGGTACAACCCCGATGTCGTCGCCGGTCGTCGGCATCACCGGGCCAGCGGTGGCGGGAGACGAGATCGTCGTTGGAGCCACCGGCCATTCCGGCATGCTCTACGGACTGATCGGCTCGGTCACAACGGGGGTCACGCATCGGGCTCACGTCCCGGTGATCGTGGTGCCCTTCAAGTCGCCGGCCGGCGCCGGCAACACGATGAAGAAGATCGTTGGCGGCGTCGACGGTTCGCCGGAATCGTTGGGTGCACTCGAATGGGCATACGACGAGGCTCTTGCGACTGGCGCAGAACTGATGGTCGTTCACGCCTGGATCTATCCCTACACGGTTTCACGCAATTCGATGCGCGAAATTCGCAAGCCGTTGGAGCTTGAAGCCGTCAGGGAGCTGCAATCGAGCATCGATTCGCTGGGGAAGCGGGTAAGCGACGGTGAGGTGGTTGTGCACTCAACGCTGTGTGAGAACACGCCGGCCGAGGCCCTGTTGCAGGAGGGGATCGGTGCCGACTTGATCGTCGTCGGCTCACGTGGGCGAGGTGGATTGCGTTCGGTCCTGCTCGGTTCGGTCGGTCGGACGGTGGTGTACGGCGCACTGTGTCCTGTGGCCGTGATCCGATCCGCTGGAGCTCGGCATGTGCATGAGCAGGCTCGGTTTCGCCACGAATCCTCGGCGTCGAATCTAGCCGCCGCCGCCAACATGGGCTAGAAACTGCCATGTGAGTGACGCGTCGTTGAACCCTTGGACGTTGTTCGAGAGCATCCCGGAGATGGTCGTCGTCGTCGACAACGGCGGCATCATCCTGTATTGCAATACGCATAGCTCCCACATGCTCGGATGGCCGCCATCGGATCTCGTCGGCCAGCCGATCGAGGTGCTGATTCCGGAGCGGCTCCATACGCGCCATCGTTCTCATCGAACGACATACACCGACAACCCGAAGGCTCGACCTATGGGCGGAGGGCTGTTGTTGGCCGCGTTGCACCGGGACGGCCACGAGGTGCCTGTAGAAATCGCTCTGAGTCCTCTCAACGGCGAGATCGCCGCAACGGTGGCGACGGTGCGCGATGTCACCGAGCGTCTGGAGACCTCGGCACAGCTCCAAGAGGCCACGTCTCGCCTCGAAGTGCTGGACGACCGCGACCGCATCGCTCGGGAGCTCCACGACAGCGTCATCCAACGCTTGTTCGCAGCCGGATTGCATCTGCAGGCATCGACCGATCGTCCGGATACGACGGAGCGGGTGTCGTCCGTGGTGGATGAGATCGACGAGGCGATTCGGGAGATTCGCGGAGTCATCTTCACCTTGCACCGCCCGACTCAGCTCGACAGCGGGTTGGCTGCAGCGTTGAGCGCCAGTATCAACGAGGCCGCTCGCCTGCTGGGGCACCGCCCAACCCTGCGGCTCGGAGGCATCCTCGGCAACGTGACCAGCGAGCTTGGTTCCGAGCTCCTGGCCGTGCTGCGGGAAAGCCTGATGAACGTCGCCAAGCATGCGCAAGCGACGAGGACGGAGGTGTCGCTCGATGTCGGAGCCGACGCCGTGACCCTCATCGTTACAGACGATGGCGTCGGCTTCACCGCCGCCAGGACGGAACAGACCGGTGGGCTCGGACTTCGAAACATCCGCGAGCGGGCCGTGCGACTCGGGGGCGAAGCCTCGTTCTCCCTGGGCGATCCTCGCGGCACAGAGGTGCGTTGGATCGTGCCTCGATCCAAGGTCACCAGGGTCACGCGGTCGCGGTGATCAGTTGATCATTGCTCCGTCTTGGCCCGCACGGCGAAGACGGCGGCCTCGGTCCTTCTGGTCATGCCCAGCTTCATCAGGATCGACGACATGTAGTTCTTCACCGTCTTCTCGGCACGGTTGACCCTGCTGGCAATCTGTCGATTGGTCAGACCCTCTGCTACGTAGTCGAGGATCGTTCGTTCGAGATCGGTCAAAGCCGCCAGCCGCGGGTCTTGATCTTGATGCGGGTTGCGCAGTCGTTCGAGCAACTGCCCAGTGACAGCGGGGTCGATGAGTGACTCGCCACGCGCCACACGGTGTACTGCGGATACGAGGTCGTTACCTCGGATCTGCTTCAGCACGTATCCCGCAGCGCCAGCCATCACCGACTGGAAGAGTGCCTCTTCGTCGGAGAACGAGGTCAACATCAGACACACGAGATCCGGTCGGAGGCTGCGCACCTCGCGGCAAACCTCCACACCACTTCCGTCTGGCAGTTGCACATCGAGAACAGCGACCTGGGGCCGAGTGGCCCGAATTCGGGCAACGGCATCGGCACACGTGGCCGCCTCGCCGACCACTTCGATGGTGCCGTCGGCCTCCAAGAGTTGCCGAACGCCCTCCCGGACCAACTCGTGATCATCGAGGAGGAACACCGTGATCTTCTGGGGAACTTCGTCCATCCCCCTATGGGACCACAATTTGTGCCCGTTACCAAGGACCAAGGTCCCCGCTGGACGGTCGCGTCACTCCACGTGCGCCGGATGGCTCGGTTCGTCAAAGGCGTGCGGGAACAGCAGTTGAGCTGTGAGACCCTGCGTCACCTCTCCGAACTGGCCGGCGAGAGCGACAATCAGGTCGTCGAGAGAAAGCAGGCCGACGAGCTTGCCGTCCTGCACGATCGGCAACCGTCGCACGGCGTGGTTGCCGAATGCTCGTACTGCCTCGCGTACGTCGGTGTCCACGTCGAGAGTGATGACGTTCATGGTCATGATGTCGTCGACGCGAGTATCGACTGGCAAACCCCGAGCGACTGCCCGGACGACGAGATCTCGATCGGTGACGATGCCGAGCAGTTGGTCGCAGTCGGCGATGATCAGCGATCCGACGGCCTCGCTGGCCATCAATCGAGCTGCGCGTTGGATGGTCGTGTCCGCCGGGGCCGTGACCGGCGGCCGCACGGTGATGTCCTTGACCTTCATGTCGGCTCCTTCCGATGGGCGGGGTTGTGCACCTCTCCCATAGACGCAGTGTGCGCCGCTGAAGCCTCGGTCACCAGGGCACGAAGGTCCAGGAGCAGGACACCGTTAGGCTCGGCAAATGGTGCGACAGATTCAGACCTGGAGTGCCTCACGAAGTCGGCCGAGGCGGATCGTGCGCGCCAGGTCGGTGGGTGTGACGAGCCACGTGAAGTTCCGCACCGCAGCCCTGCGCATGTCAGTACCTCAGCACAGCGGCAAGAGAAGCGCCGCCCGGCAGGGCGTCGTCATCAACCACGTGGACGCACGCCCGGTGTCGAAGGCTCTCGTTCACAGCGGTGACGACGGTTGATCGTGCTGCGGCCGGTGACTGGAGCTCGCCAGCGTTGGTCAACGATCGAGCCACCAGCAGGTCACGCACGGCCCCGTTGGTGCTGGCAGCGACGATCTCGTTGAGATCGGTCGCAGTCCTGCCCGTGCCGTCGAGCCGGCGTAGTCGCTCCAGCGCGTCGCCGGCCGACTGGACCTGTGACTGGACGAACTCCCATGACCGCTGGTGCAGTTCGTCGTTCGACATCGATTCCGGGTTGCCGGACACGGCAATGTCAACGGTGTGCCGGTAGTGCGTGTGGTTGATGAACATCGCTGCCTCGTACTCGACGCCGAAGACCACGAGGGGCGCTTGCGTACCGTGCAGAGCCGGTGTGATTGCCTTGTCGATGAGATGGATGTACTGGCGCACGTCGTCCTTGCGGAGTTCCTGGCCTCCTCCAGCGCCGTGGAGTACGCCCGAGCCATGACGATTGAGGACCGGCTCGCGGCGGATGTACCGCAACGCTTCATCGATCGAACCCGGCATCTCGAGGACAGGCACCGAGTGGAATTCGAAACGGCTTCCACTGAACAGCCGCGCACCCTTCTTGTCGATCGTCAGTGCAAAGAACTCGATGTCATCGACGAATGCTGGAAGGAGCCGAAGCAGGTCGACGCGGGCGCCGACCTCCACGGCGGGGCCGAGTGCGACCGGTAGCGCCAGGTGCACGACTCGCTCGGGTGACAAGAACACGGCAAGTCCCCGTGTTGAACTCGATACGTTCTCGAGCATCGTTTCAGCCACCAGGGGGGCGACCCATTCGGCGGCAGCCCCCGGCTCGACGTCGTGTTGGTGCGTCAACTTTGTGATTGCAGTCTGCGCAGCGTGACGTAGGGCCTTGGCCAGCGCAACGGACGCCTGCGGGCGGGAGAAATCGACTGGAACGAACGCGCTGACGAGGACGGGCGCCTCCCAATCGACCAGGCTACAGAGCGTTTTGTGGTCCAATCCGACGACGGTGGTCATGAACTCAGCGAACTTCCTTTGTCGATCACGGTCACGGGCCGGATGTCCCTCCTCGCTAGGGACCAACAGCCTGACGGCCGCTTTGCACGGCTTCGATGACCTGGTCGATGCGATGAAGCGCTGCCGCCAAACGTTCGCCTAGCACCGACTCGTCCGAGGCGCCAGCGGCAATCGATGTGCCGAGCGCGAACAGTCGCTGGATGACGAAGTCGAGAGAAGCCTGCAGCTGGTCGATCCGGGCGTTGGCGTTGGTGAGATCGATCTTGCCGATCGCCAGGTCGGCCGTAGTTCGTCGTTGTGATGTCATGTCTCGGATCGTCGCCACAACGAGCGTCGACCCCGGCAGCGCGCTCAGCTGCACATCGATGGGGAAAACTGACCCATCGGCGTGGCGACCGACGAGGTCGAGGTCATCGCGCCCCATGGGACGTGGAGCGGGAGCTGCGTGGAAGCCCTTGATGTGGGTGCGATGTTGACTGCGGGCATTCTCCGGCAACAGGATCTCGAGCGGTTGACCGATCAAGTCGTCGGCGTCGTAGCCGAACAACCGTAGAAGCGGCACGTTCGCATACACGATCATGCCGTTGCCGTCGGTCAGCATGACACCGTCCGTCGTACGATCGAGCACCATCGACATGAGGTCATCCGGCGCTGCGCCATCCGACGTGGCGCCATCCGGCAGCGCGGTGTCTCCCCGCGGCACGCTTGGAGCCTCCGGAGCCTGGGTATGCATCTTCCAAGTATCAATCAACACGGTATGCGGCTGCTACGGCCCTTCGTCCCGAGCCGTCGCACGACGAGTCGGGCGCAGCGGGGTCCAGAGACCTAGGCCGTGATGCGCAAGGCGACAACCGGGCCGGACGTCGAGGGTGCATCGCCGATCGAGCAGGCCGCACGCAACGCATTGGCGGCGACAGTCGCCTCGGATTCGTTCCGAGCATGAACGACAGCAAGTGGACGCTCGTGGTCGACGTATTCGCCGAGGCCAGCTATGTCGCTGAGCCCAACCGCATGATCGACGGTGTCCTCCACGCGCATGCGGCCACCGCCCAATGCCACCACCACCAACCCAACCGAACGCGTGTCCATCGCGTTCACGAATCCACTTTGGCTGGGGACGACCCGCTGTGTGACCGCCGCCGTGCGAAGGTGCGCGGTCGGGCTGGCAACCAGGTCGGCCGGTCCGCCAAGCGATGTGACCATCTGCTGGAATCGCTCTGCTGCACTGCCATCGGCGCGAGCCGATATCAACCGGCTGGTCGCGGACTCGAGGTCGGCCGCCAGGCCACCGAGCAGCAACATCTCCGCGCCGAGCGCGAACACCACTTCGGTCAGCCTGGCATCGTCGTAGTCGCCCGTGAGCCAGTCGATCACCTCACCCACTTCGAGGGCGTTACCCGCCGTGCTGCCCAGTACCTGGTTCATGTCGGTCAGCAAGGCATTGGTCTTCAGCCCCGCCTTGCTGGCGACGTCGACGATGCTGCGAGCCAGTTCCTCGGCCTGTGCAACGTCGGGCATGAATGCGCCATTGCCGAAGGTGACGTCCATCACCAACGCATCGAGGCCCGCTGCCAGTTTCTTGGCCAAGATCGAGGCGGTGATCAACGGGATGGACTCGACGGTGGCTGTGACATCGCGAATGGCGTACAGGCGCCTGTCGGCGGGGGCCAGGTCTGCTGTCTGCCCGATGATCGCGCAACCCACTTCGGTGACGACCTTGTGAAACAAGTCGTTGTCGGGTCGGGCGTCGTAGCCCGGAATACTTTCCAGTTTGTCGAACGTGCCGCCCGTGTGCCCAAGGCCGCGACCGGAGATCATGGGCACGTGGGCGCCGCACGACGCGACGAGTGGAGCGAGCATGAGACTGACCTTGTCGCCAACTCCGCCCGTCGAATGCTTGTCGACCACGGGGCCGTGCAGGTCGGCGCGATCCCAGTGCATCGTTGTCCCTGATTGCGACATTGCTCGGGTCAAGGCGACACGTTCGTCGATGTCCATGCCTTGGAAGTAGACGGCCATGGCCAGCGCAGCGGCCTGACCATCGCCAATGCTTCCGTCGGTGAGACCACCGATGAACTGTTCGATCTCGGCATCGGTCAATCGTGAACCGTCGCGCTTGGCTCGAATGATTTCCTGCGGCAGGAACGTCGGACTCACTCAGTACTCCGACGACAACTGCGTGTCGTGGGAGCTGCCCAGCACGCGGATGATGTCATTCAGCAAACCGCTGGCGCCGAAGCGGAAGTTCGAGGGATCTGCGACGTCGGGTTGAAGGTACCGATCGGCGAGTTCGAGATAGCCCGCTGCCTCGTCAACGGTCTTCACGCCCCCCGCAACCTTGAGACCGATCGTTTGTCCTGCGAGTCGTGCCGCAGCGATGACCTGGAGCAGTGCCTCAGCGGACTCGGGCGTCGCCGCCGGCTCGAGCTTTCCGGTCGAGGTCTTCAAGAAATCGGCGCCACTGGCGGCTGCCACCACGGCGGCGGCTTTGATCACGGTGGTGTCGTGCAGCACCCCCGTTTCCAGGATGACCTTCAAGGTTGCAGGTCGGGCACCGTCGTGGCAGAGATCGGCGATGCGTTGCACGAGCTCCCCGGCGATGAGGTGTGATCCGGCCAGGTACGCCCGGAACGGAAAGACGACGTCGATCTCATCTGCTCCGTCGTCCAACGCTCGCTGGACCTCGTCGACGACTTCCGCGACCGGTGCCATTCCCAGTGGGAAGTTCGCTACCGCCGCGACAGCGATGCCGCTTCCCTCGAGACGGGCTCTGACCTGCTTGATGAATCGTGGATAGATGCACACTGCGGCGGGATGCAGGTCGATGCCGGATGCCGGCGACAGCGCTCGATCGCACAGCGCGTCGAGTCGCTCGGGCGTGTCGTCGAGGTTGAGGCTGGTCAGATCGAGGCAGGCCAGCGCTCTGGCCGCATGGCTGTGTCGGCTCGTTGCAGTCAACTCGCTCATCGTGAAATCCTGCCTCATTTGGGCCCCGATGGGTAGGGTCAAAGTTCCCGGCAACCTACTTCCAAGTTCCCTGTCGCCTTGGTTCGATGTAGCCGACACTTCGACAATGACCACAAGCCGAATCCCATACGACCTCAGCGAGTGCGACCGGGTTCTGATCGAACACCTCAACTCCCACGTCGAGTCCGAGAAGGAAGTGATCGATCTGTACGAGGCGCTCGCTCACGATGATCACCCGTATGTGGCGTTCATCGCCGAACTGATCGGCGAGGATGAGGCCCGGCACCACAAGCTCTTCGCGGAATGGATCGAGACGATCAAGGCGTTGGCCGAGTTGCGCGATGCGCCCGATGGCATTCCCCACGTCGACTATCGACCCGTTGCACCAGAAACGATCAAGATGGTCGATCAGTTGTTGGAGTTCGAGGAGGCCGACCTTCGCGCGTCGCGGAGTCTGCGCCGCGAGATTCGCAACGTACGCACCTCGACCCTGTGGGGAATGCTGATCGAGTTGGTGATCGCCGACACGAAGAAGCACATCAAGGTGCTGAAGTTCCTGCGTGCCCGTCTGGCGGAACGGCAAGTCGCTCAAGTGTAAGGCACGGGCTGGTCCCGAACTCCTGGTTGCCTGAGCCAGGAGTGCGGCGATCACACTGTCTGATCGACGCTGCGGACCACCGTCACCGGGATGGTTGAGCGGGAGACCAGCGAGAGTGCTGTCGAGCCGATCTCCGACCCAGTGTCGCCGACCCCACGGTGCCCCACGACAATGTGGTTTGCGCCCGAGCGCTGGGCCACGCGTAGGAGCGTGTCGCACGGTGGGCCTGGTTCGACCAGCGAGGTCAGAACAGCGACCGGCCCAGTCCCTGCCAGGGTGGCGGCGACAAGGCCGTTGACGTCGACATGTGGCACGTAGTCGCCCTCTTCGAGCAGACCTTCGGCGTGAACAACGAGTAGCTCGGCGCCGGTGGTCGACGCCAGTCGAGCCGCCCAATGCAGGGCCGCGATCGATTCCGCCGAGGTGTCGACTCCTACCACGATCAAGTCGTTCGACGTGTTGGGCTCTGCGCTCATCGCATCCTCCGTACAGATAGCTCAGGGTGTGCCACGTTGGGCACCGCTCGAATACGGAGGTCGACGACGTGGAGCGCCTGTGGTGTGGCGATGATGGGATTGAGGTCGATCTCGACAAGTTCCGGTATGGAGTCGGCCAGCTGTCCAAGGCGAACGAGCAAGGATTCGATCGGGACGTGATCGATCACGGGCATGCCGCGGTAGCCGTCGAGCAGTGGAGAGATTCGCAGCCCTCGAACCATGTGCCCCGGATCGTTGACGCGCAACGGAGCCGGACGCACGACGCGGTCCTTCAGCAGTTCTGCTGCTGTGCCCCCAGACCCGAAGATCACCAATGGTCCAAACGCAGGGTCGGTGGCGACACCGGCCAGCAACTCGACACCAGTCGGGGCCATGCGCTGGACGACGAAGCCTTCGAGCTGATCGCCCAAGGCTGCCTGCATCGCCGAGCCGGCGTCCCTCACTGCCTGCTCGTCGCCGAGCGCCAACTTGACAGCACCGACATCGGTCTTGTGCAGGATCGAAGCGCCGTCGCCCTTCAGGGCCACCGGGAACCCGAGGCGCGCGGCTGCCTCGACTGCTTCGTCGAGTCCGCCGACGATCGCCGTCTCCACCAGGGGCAACCCAGCCGCAGCCACCAGCGCCACGGCTGACGCCGTGTCGAGCCAGCCACCGGCAGGAGTGCTGCGCAGATAGTCGCTGATCACTTTCCGGGCCTCTGCAGTGTCGATCAGTTGTTCTGGCACGCCGGTGTCGTTGGACTGCAACCACGCCGAGCGGCTGGCCATGTGGGCGAGCGCGCGGACTGCTGACTCGGGGAAGCGATATGTCGGAACCGTCAGCCCACCCAACTGCACCGTCTCGTTTCCAGCGAGCACGGTGGCCAACATCGTCTTGTCGGGGTGCTTGGCCGCAGCGGTGGCGATGGCATCGAGCATCGAGCGATCACGATCGGGCAGCGGCGGTACGTAGATTGCCAAAACGGCATCGATGTCGGGGTCCTCGAGCACGACGCAGAGGGCTTGCTCGAAGGCGGCGGGTGATCCCGAAGCGACGATGTCGACCGGATTGCCCAGGGCTGCTGTGGCCGGGAGGAAGCTGGCCAGGCGCGCCTGCGTTTCGGTGCTGAGCTCGGGAACCGTCAACCCGTGTGCGGTTGCGGCGTCCGCGGCCAAGATGGCCGGTCCTCCGGCATTGCCGACGATGGCCACACGCCGTCCGGCCGGGGCCGGCTGGCTGGCGAAGGCCTGCGTTGTGTCGAACAACTCCTCCAGGGTGTCGACACGGGTCACTCCGGCCCGCGCAAGCACCAGTTCAGCGACATCGTCGGAGGTTGCCAGTGCGGCCGAATGCGACATCGCTCCGCGGGCTCCCGCCGGGCTGCGGCCGGACTTCACGGCGATGATTGGCTTGATCCGCGCCGCTCGTGAGGCAATGCGCACGAACTTTCGAGGGTTACCGAACGACTCGAGGTAGAGCGCAATCACGGCGGTCGACTCGTCGGTCTCCCAGTATCGCAGCAGATCGTTGCCGGAGATATCGGCCTTGTTGCCGACCGAGACGAAGCTCGAGATCCCGATGCCTCGCCGCGCGCTCTCATCGATCAATGAGATACCGAGCGCCCCTGATTGGGTCATGAAGGCAACGTTGCCAGGTATCGGGTCGACAGGGGCGAACGTCGCGTTCATCTGAATCAGTGGGTTGGTGTTGGCCAGGCCCATGCAGTTCGGGCCGACGACGCGCATGCCGTATCGCCTAGCGGCCTTCACGAGCGAAGCTTCCACCGCGCGCCCGTCTGTTCCGAGTTCGGCGAATCCGGCACTGATGATGACGATTCCGCCCACATGAGCCTCGCCGCACTCGGTGACCACGTCGACAACTCTGTCTGCGGGAACCGCGATGATGGCCAGGTCAGGGGCGACAGGCGTGTCCTTCACACTTGCATAGGCATGGACGCCGCCGATCGACCCGGCATGAGGATTGACAGGAAACACGGGGCCACTGAAACCGCTTCGCACCAGGTTGTGTACGAGTTCGTGGCCGATCGTGCCTGCAGTACGGCTCGCTCCGATGACCGCAATCGACGATGGGCACAGGATCCGCTTGATCGATGCGACGACGGCAGCGCGCTCGCGTTCCTCAATGTGTTCGTCGAGGTCGTCGGATGGAGCCAACGGGAAGCTGACTTCGATGACCCCGCTATCGAAATGGCTGGTGACGTTGAAGCCGACATGCCGAAACACGTCCATCATCGCCCGGTTGTCGGGCAGCGTCTCGGCGTCGAACCGTTCGATGCCGTTGCTTCTCGCCACTGCAGCGAGGTGTTCGAGCATGACGGTTGCCAAGCCGCGGCGCTGCTGGTCGTCCTCGACGACGAACGCGACCTCTGCCGCCGTGTCGTCGTTGCCTCGGTCGTATCTGGCTACGGCTACGACCTGCCCGTCGAGCTCGGCGACGAGCGCGAACCTGTCGGTATAGTCGACCTCCGCCAGGCGATGCAGCTGAGCCTCGGGCACCCGAGGAATCGGCGAAAAGAAACGGAAGTAGATCGATTCCGGTGATAGGCGGCTGTGCAGGGCCCGGAGCTGTTCGATGTCCTCGGGCCGGATCGGGCGGAGGTGAGCGGTTCCACCGTCGATCAACACGACGTCGCTTTCCCACTGGCTTGGATAGATCGGCGCCGAGCCGGCCTCGACCACTTCCGTCATCGTCGGGCGGCTCTGTCAGGCGTCGCCCGTGCCGCAGCGCGGGGAGCGATCGAGCGGCCCATCGCTTCGCCCCACTGCCGAGCGCGCTCGATTTCGCCGGACGCGAGCGGGCCGGCCGTGGCCGTGACCGTGAAGCTGTGCGGACTCGCGAAGGTCGAGAAGTGTGCGTGGCGCAGGCGACGCTGGATCGACCGCGCGGCAGAGCCGGTGAGAATCTCCGGCTTGTCGATTCGTGTATCGAAGGCGGCAGCCCGACAGGCGCGTCGCCCGTGCTGTCCCTTCAGCCATTCGCGGACCCCGGGTCCGATTGGGCTCGAATCCAGGAGATGATCGGGGTGCTTGGCGCTGTCTTGCGCTGCCGCGTCGCGGGTGCGATCGCTGCTGAGTCCCCACGCGTGAGTCGGCGCGCCGACGACCACCAATTCCACATCGTCGAGCTCAACCGCTTCTGGGTGGCGCGCAGGAGCGAGTTCCGTCGGGATTGACTTTCGCAATCCCTCGGCGATCGCCTCGGCGATATGCCTGGTGTTGCCAAACATCGATTCGTACACAACGAGCGCTTTCATCGGGATCTCCTTTGCCCGATCCCTACGGTACGTCGTGGTGTCATGGCCTGGAAAGGGCCCTCCGTCCCGCAAGGGGACTACATCGGGTTAGCCGACAAGGCGTCGGTCGGAACCACGGAGATCTCAGGGATTGGATCGTTCGAGCCGAGCACCTTCAGGAAGGACTTGAGGGCAAGAATCAAAGCACAACAGGCCAACAGCACTGCGGCGATTCCGAGAAGGGTGTCGCCCCATAGCCGTGCGTTCTTTGCGGGCCCGGTGGCAGCAATCGTTGCCGGCTGGCTCGGTGCTTGCTGCGCTATCGAGCTGCCGCCGTCTGATGGCGCCGTCTGCTGGACCGCGGCCTGCTCGGGCGGGACGACTTCGACCGTGCCGATCATGCCCGGATGCACCAGACACGTGTACGCGAACGATCCGAGCGTGGTGAAGGTGTGTGCGTAGCTCTCTCCTGGCTTCAGCAGCCCGGAGTTGAACGACTGTTCGTCAGCGGTCACCGTGTGCGCTGCGGCCCCGACGAGGGTCCAGGTCACGGTGCCACCGACTGCGACGATGGCCGGATCAGGTCGGAACTCGTTGTCGGCGACGTCGACACTGACTGGCTGGATGGCGGAGTCGGCGGTGCTTGCGGCGGCCGTCGCCGGGACTGAATCCGTCGCTTGGCTCGGCCCCACGGACTCCGTCGGTTGCCCGACTGCGCCGCTACCGACTTCGATCGTGCCGCGCATGTTCGGGTGCAGGATGCACGTGTACGTGAACGATCCGGCCGTGGTGAACCTATGCACCCACGTGCCGGCGGGCTTGATCATTCCGCTGTCGAACGAACCGTTGCCGGCCGTGACGGTGTGCATCGCCTTGCCATTGTTGGCGAAGGTCAGCGTGCCGCCAACTGCGACCCGGAAGCTTGCTGGAGTGAAGCCCGTGTCGCTGATGGCGATGTTTCCAGTTGCCGCACCGGCCGACCCTGTAGCAGCAGCGCCGCCTGCGTCGGTTGTTGCGTTCGTGGTGCCCGCTGTGAGTGCCGCGTCGTTGAGCGCGGTCGGAGCGGCTGCCGGAACGGTTCCATCGAGTGCCTTGGCGATCACCGTGCCGGTCATCTCCGGATGGATCTCGCAGAAGTAGGCGAACGTACCCGGCGTAGCGAATGTGCGCGACCAACTGGCCGTCTTCTTCATCAGCCCGCTGGTGAATGACTGGTCATCCGCAGTCACAGTGTGGGTGACGGTGTCGCTGTTGGCCCAGGTCACCGTGCTGCCCGCGTTCACCGTGATCGACGAGGGGGTGAAGAGATTGTTGGCGATGCCCACTGATTCGTTGGTGGCGCCGTTGACTGGTGTTGCCGGCGCAGCGGGCGGAACTGCCGAAGGCGATGGCGTGATCGGCGCCGGAGTCGCGGGTGGGCCTGCGCCCGGCGGCGTCCCGGGGGCAGGAGTAACGATGACGGTGCCACGCATGTTGCCGTGGAAGTCGCACCCGTAGGTGTACGTGCCCGCAGTCGTGAAGGTGTGGGTGAACGTTGCGCCGGCATTGAACGTGCCGCTGTTGAACGTGCCGTTGTCGGCGGTCACCGTGTGCTTCGATCCGTCGTCGTTCAGCCAAGACACTGTGCCGCCGAGAGCAACCGTGACAGTCGTAGGCGAAAATTGCCCACCCGCCAGTCGAATGGAAGCCGTCGTTGGTGCCGCCGGTGTCACTGCGGGTGGCGTGGCACCGTTGCCCGAAGGGGGCACCGGGGTCGCTGCATCTGTCACCACGATGGTTCCGTTGTACGCAGCCGAGCCGTGGTTCTGATGGTCGAGGTAGGTGTACGTGCCCACCGTGTTGAACGTGATCGAGGCGCTCTGTCCGGGGTCGAGCGTGTCGGTGCGGAATTCGACGGGTCCCGATTCTGAACGCAGTTCGTGCCGTTGGGCATCGTTGTTGGTCCAGGTGACTGTGGTGCCCACGTGGATGGTCACGTTCGATGGGCTCAACGTGCTGGTGATGCTGATGGCGACCTGGTCGGCTGCGTTGGCAACGACACCGACACCGACAATGGAGAGGACAACGGCGGCGACGATGCCGACGAGCGCATGCAGTCTCCCAACCCGGTGGTGCTGTGCGTCCCCTGATTTGCCTGTCGCGATGCTCATGTGGAGCCTCCGTTTCACTTCCAATACGACAATACGGAGATAGTTCGGTCCCAAACAGTGCTGTCTGCCTCCGCGGTTCGGGTCGGAAGTATGAGACATGCGGCACATCTGTACGCCTACCGGATTAAGTCGTCGGATGTCATTCCGCGAGAGCCGGGCGGTGTCGTCCGCTGTTGCGCAACCAGGGTTCGCTGAGCCTTGCCGTTAGAGCTCTGCGATCACGCCGCGCAGTCCGAGCTTCGATCGAGTAGGCCAACGACGATCCGTGGTCAACACGGACTCCCTATCTCAACTCAGCCAGGGGTAGCGGTCTGTGTCTTTGCCGGCGTAGTCGGGGTCGAGGTAGATGAAGACACGCTGGATCTTCCAGTCGCGAATCTCGAACACGTCGCACCATCGACCTGCCCCCGATTCAGGCGCGCCCGCACGCCACGGGCCGTCCTGGTGCTCGCCGTGACTGGTGCCCTCGGCGACGATGGTGTCGCTACCGGAGAAGACCCAGTTGAAGTGCGAGAAGTGATGGGTGATTCCCTTCAACGTGGCGCCGACATCGCCGAACAACTTGCCGATTTCTTCTTTGCCGTTGGCCAACCCCCACTTTGGGAAGTACACCTGCGCATCGTCGGCGAACAGGTCGAGGATGCTCCCGCCGGTCGAGGTGACCCCACCATTGTCGAAGGCCTTCAGATACTCGATCGCCACCGACTTACGTTGCTCGTCGGTCATCGTCTCAGTGGTCAGTGCCATGCGTGCCTCCGGTCGTAGAACGAGATGAGAGCCGCACTGTACGCCCGGTCGTGAACGTCCGGCGACCCGAGGCTAGGTGCTCGGGGCACCGATGCGAAGCGCGAGGATCGTGGCGCCGTCAACGATTGTGCGGGTGGCGTACCGCCTGCTCAGCAGCGCCGAGATCTGACCGGATGGGTTGCATACGCCGACGTCTTGGTACATGGCGACGAAGGTCGGTGGGTTGTCTCCACTGAACAGCTCGACCAGCTGGTCTTGAGCGTCCCTGCCGTTCCGCACTCCGTCGAGCCACAGATACGGGAACGGCGGGATCGCATCGGCGCTCGTGTAGAGGGCCGCGCTGGCACACATCGCGTACAGCGTCGATCCGGCGGTGCGGTGTTCGATGTACCACTGTCCGACGCGCTCGTTGATGACAAGCCGTGGATCGTCGTGAGCCCGGATGGCCACCGCGTCTCGGTCGAGCACGATCACTTCTGTGGTGCTGATCAACGATGGGATGGTCGCCAGACACGTGGTCAGGCGTTGATCGCTTTCCAACTCGGCTGGTGCTCGCCGCAATCGTCGGCTCGATCGCGCTTCGGG
>JANOJI010000140.1:0-3023 GCA_031408175.1 Ilumatobacteraceae bacterium | reverse complement strand
GTCGGGGTGACGGTCGAGTCCAACGGCTGTGTGCTCGATGCGACGGTCGTCGTTTCGGCGTCACGACCGTTGCCGATCAGGAAGCCGACGAGACCGCCGACGATGAGAGCGAGAAGTGCAACGAGGTAGGGCCATGCCTGTCGCCTGTCGTCGACGAACATGGGGCCAGTGGCGACCGGTGTCACGGGCTGAATCGTTGGGGGAACCACAGCCTGGTATGACACCTGCGGAATGACCTGCGTCGGCTCGTACGCTGCGACGGGTTCGAGCGGCGTGATCGCTGGGACGATGTGGATGGGCTCGGCCCCACCCGATTCGAGAATTGGTTCCTGTGGCACGCTGGCCTCCCCTGCTTGTGGTCCGGAGCAAAGTTCTCCGCGTCCACATCAATACCCGGTTGCGAGCCCATGCAAACGAACGACTCGCGTGAGCCGGCACGCCTTCGGCGTTCCTTCTCACCCGCGATCTCAGAGGGTTGGGCCGACGGTGACCACGATGGGATCGTCGGTGAACACGCGACCAATCGTCCGCGTCACAGCCGCCTGATCGACAGCAGCCCAGCGAGCAACCTGGTCGGCGATCGGACGGATCCTTCCGGTGGTGATCAACTGGCCACCGTTGCGCGCCATGCGCGCACCCGTGTCCTCCAGACCGAGCTCGAAGGCACCGGTCAGGTAGCCGACTGCGACATCGAGTTCGTCATCGGAGATGCCGTCCCTGACCAAACGCTCGAGTTCGGCACGCATCAATTCGATCACAGTGTCGCCATGCTCGGGCTGCGTGCCGGCGTACATCTGGAATGCTCCGCTGTCCGTGTAGGCGGCGACCCCTGAGTACACCGAATAGGCCAGCCCGCGGCGTTCGCGGATCTCTTCGAAGAGGCGGCTCGACAATCCACCACCGAACACGTGATTGACCACGTCGAGTGGTTCGCGATCGTCGTCGCCACGGGCGAGGGATCGATTTCCGATCACGATGTGAACCTGCTCGGTGTCATCGTCGATCGAATGGTGTTGGCCGATCGCCTCGGGTGCCTGGCGCGAGGGGACGCGACCGGTCGGGCGGATGTCGGCAAACGCCGCGGAGATCAGGCCCAACGCCGCGTCGTGGTCGATCGGGCCGGCGAGAGTCACGACCATAGAACCGGCGTGGTAGTGGGACTCGAAGAACTGGCGAACGTCGGCCGCGTTGATCGCTTGCACGGTGTCACGATCGCCTGCCGTTTCCCTACCGAGAGGATGGTCGGCGAACAATTGGGATACGAACGTGCGATGGGCGACATCGTCGGGCGAGTCATCGTCCATCGCCAGTTCTTCCAGAATCACCAGCCGTTCGCTCTCGACGTCGGCCGGGCGCAGGGCCGGGCGCAACAGCACATCGCCGAGCAGGTCGACACAGAACACAGCATGGCGTGCCGGCAGCCGGCAGTAGTACGCGGTGTACTCCTTGGAGGTGAAGGCGTTGAAGTCGCCGCCGACGCGGTCGACGGACCGGGAGATCTCCTGCGATGTGCGCGTGGGTGTGCCTTTGAACAGCAAGTGCTCGAGGAAGTGGCTGACGCCACTGAGCTCTGCTGGTTCGTCACGCGAACCGACCCCGACCCACACACCGGTAGCCACAGACAACGCGCCAGGCACGTGTTCGGTGGCCACGGTGAGGCCGGAGTCGAGTTGAGTGATCCGCAGGTCGGTCATCGATGGCCTCGATCAGCGGTCCGTGTCAGCGCATCGAACGACAGTCGTTCCATGCGCTGACACAGAGCTGCGACTTCGCTCAGCGGTGCCTGCGCGGGCCGCGGTTGCGGGCGCCGCCACGATCATCCCGACGCGGGCCGCGATCACCTCGATCGGCACCACGATCAGCGGCACCGCCGCCGGCTTCACCGCCGGGGCCGAGATCGCCAAGTTCACCGGCGAGTTCAGCGTCGAACGCGTCGTCGAAGCTGACAGTAACCGGACGGTCGCCGACGGCGACAGGATCACCGGTAGCGACGGCTGCCGGCGCCGGGGCGGATCCGCCGTCACCGTTGGGGAACGGGTTCCACGAGGCGCCGGGGGTCAGACTGACCTTGCCCTTTTCGTCGATCTCCTCGACGATGACCTCGATCTCCTGGCCAAGCGTCAGCACGTCTTCGACGTTGTTGATGCGCTTGCCCTTGCCGAGCTTGGAGATATGCACCAGGCCGTCGCGACCGGGAAGGATGTTGACGAACGCACCGAACTTGGTGACGTTGACAACCCTGCCCATGTAGGTCGCACCCACGTCGGCCTTTGGCGGGTCGACGATCGCCAGAATGCGGGCCTTGGCTTCTTCCATCTTCGAGGCCTCGACCGCACCGATCGTGACGATGCCAACCGAGCCATCGTCGTCGACTGCGATGTCGGCGCCGGTCTCTTGCTGGATGGTGTTGATGACCTTGCCCTTTGGTCCGATGACCTCACCGATCTTGTCCATCGGGATCGTGATCGAGATGATCTTCGGCGCCGTGGCAGCAACTTCGGCACGAGGCTCGGCGATGCAAGCGTTCATGTTGGCCAGGATCTCGGTGCGAGCTTCCTTGGCCTGGTCGAGCGCGGCGGCCAGAACGTCGGCGGGGATGCCTTCGATCTTGGTGTCGAGCTGCAGCGCTGTGACGAAGTCGGATGTACCGGCAACCTTGAAGTCCATGTCGCCGAACGCGTCTTCGGCGCCGAGGATGTCGGTGAGGGTGGTGTACTTGCCCTCGGCATAGACGAGGCCCATGGCAATACCGGCGACGGCGGCCTTGATCGGCACACCGGCGTCCATCAACGCCAACGAACCGGAGCAGACCGACGCCATCGACGTCGAACCGTTGGACGCCAGCACCTCGGCCACGAGACGCAGCGTGTAGCTGAACTCCTCCTGGCTGGGCAGCACCGGAAGAAGGGCACGGGCGGCGAGCGCACCGTGACCGATCTCGCGACGCTTCGGCGACCCGACACGACCGGTCTCACCATTGGCCCACGGGGCCATGTTGTAGTGGAACAAGAAGTACTTGTGGG
>JANOJI010000137.1:0-5609 GCA_031408175.1 Ilumatobacteraceae bacterium | reverse complement strand
GGTCGGGGCCAGCGACAGGCGTTGGTCCCACGCTCGAACTCCGCATCGTTGCAGCCCTGCCCGACAGAGCGTGATCGTTTTCGATCGATCGGTCGATGGCTGTACCTCGCTGAGCCACAGGCGAGCCTCGCCAGCCTCGATCGGCAGCGCGTGCCGCTCGGCCAACTCGACCGCCGTCACAAGGGACGACAGGTCGCCATTGATCACCCCCGCCTGGATAGCGGTGCGCACGTCGAACAGCGGACCCTCGCCGTGTGGCGTGAACGCCAGCGGTTCCGACGTTGGTGGCGACGCTGGGTCACTTTGAAGACGTGCTCGCGCAGCGAGCGAAGCAGCTTGATCGTGCAGCGTGGGCGGTAGCTGCGGAGCCGCTTCGATCGCGGCGATGGCATCGTGGCCCCGACCTTGCAGGATGTCGAGATCGACGGCGACGAGGAGCGCGACACGAGCGGCGTACGCATCGGAACGATCGAACAACGCCGCAGCTGCTGTTGACGCGTCTCGGGCGCGACGAGTCTCGCCGGCATGTCGGAGCGCAACCGCGGTGACGAGCGCGTGACGTGCCTCGCCGAGTGATCGATTCGCCTCGAGGGCGCGGAGCGCGGCTCGATGGTCACCCCGTTCTAGAGCGGCCGAAATGGCCAGGCGGTGGGTCCTGGCTTTGGCCCAGGGACCCGGAGCAAGCGCGTCGCCCCACGGCACGGCGACCGCTCCACCATGGAGGAACTCGATCGCCTCGGCCTTGGCGACTGCGGCGTCGAAGTCGATCGGATCGAGCGACCGAAGCACCCGTCGCACGCCGTCGGTCGAGGTCGCGTCGATCCACCATCGCAGCGCGGCCAGAAGGTTGCGCTGACGATCGTGAGAGGTCATTCCGAACTCCGCCGCTCGTTCGGCCGTGATCGCCGCTGATGCGATTCCGCCGCGTCGGGCGGCGTCGGCCGCGACGAGCTCGAGCGCATCGGCGACGGGTTGGCTCGGCCCGTCCGCGGCGGCGGCGAGGTGCCATGCGCGTTGAGCGGCTTGCTCGGGCAGTGCGAACCAGGCGGCAAGGGCGCGATGAGCAGACCGTCGGCTGGCCGGGGCGACGAGGTGGTAGGCGACGGTACGTACCCATGGGTCGGTGAACGCGAAGTGCGCACCCACGATGTCGATGACGCCCAAGGATTCTGCTTGATCGAGCCCGCTGGTTGGCTCACCAAGCGTTGTCAGAGCGGCGCGAACCGCTGACGTGTCGGCTCCATGCTCGGCCGCCGCCACGACGAGCGCTCTGCACACGATGTCGCCATACGAGTGCAGCCTGGCCTGGAGCTCGTCGACCATTTCACCGCTCGGGCGTGGGATGACGCTGATCGGGTCAGAGCCCGAACGTTGCTGATCGGTCAGACCTTCGGCGAGGGCGCGGGCGATGCCCGGGTTGCCGTTGGCAGCTTCTGCACACCGGTTGGCGGCTGCGTCGTCGAGGCCGCTGACGATCAGCATGCGGCGAATCGTGGGCGTCGAGGTCGGTTCGATGCGGACAGTCGTGGTTGCGATCATGGGCCCGTCACCTGCCGACGCGGTGACGAACGCGATCGCGTCCGCCGAAGCGCGACGCGCCGCGAACTCGAGCACCTCGAGCGTGGCCGCGTCGAACCAGTGCAGGTCGTCGAGAATGACGCACACCGGGTGTTGCTCGGCGAGCGCGCACAAGAAGTGGAAGGTGGTCAGTTTGACGTCGAGCGCGTCGACTCGTCGGTGGTCGAGCGTCACGACGGGCCTGAGCGTTGCCCACGCCGAGTCGTCGAGCCGGTCGCGCCATGGTGCCAGCAATCCGGCGAGACCGCCGAATGTGAGCTCGCGGTCTCGGTTGCTTGCCCGTGCCCGCATGACCGTCATCGTGCGTTGCGCCGCTTGGTCGGCGGCCCGGTCGAGCCACCACGTCTTTCCCGAACCTCGTGGCCCGTACAGCCCGAGCGCCCCTGCCTGCCCCCCGACGGCTACGTCAAGCGTTTGCGCCAGAAGCTGGTCGACCGTCTTCGGTGGCATCGCTGGCGACGCTACCCGAGGCATGCGACTAGTGATGGCTACGGGAACGGCAGCGGGCCGTTGCCTTCGCCGCCGATTTCGGCCCCAGTTCCCATGCCGTTGTCCAAGGCTTCGTCAGGTGCGTCGAGCTGGAATCCAGTGTCGAAACTGTCAGCGGCCTCGAACTGATTGGAGTCGAACGACACCTGCAACTCTGCGCCGGCGACCATGAACTCGGTCGCGGTGAATCCGCCCGTCGAGGCATTGGTGCCGTCGGGGCCGATGGTCGATGGGTCGAACGTGCTGGGATCGACTCCTGTGACCGGACCGTTCGGGTTGCCAGTGTTGGTGAATCGGACATCGACGACCGAGCCGCCGGCTACACCCAGGAAGTCGAAGCCGGTGAGGTGAGTGTCGAGCGCTCCAGCGCCACTTGTATCTGCGGCATCCGAGTCGACATGGGCAATCGTGTCCCTCGTCGGAACGTGTAGCTCCGCGCCTGTCAAGTCGATCGGGCCCCCAACGCCGTCGTTGGGATTGCCGGTGTTCGTGAACGCAACGTCGACGACCGAGCCGCCTGCAAGGGTGAGCCGGTCGAAACCTGTGAGATGCGTGTCGAACGTCGCAGCTCCACTTGCGTCCGCAGCGTCGGGATCGACCCACGCAGTCGCTTCATCGCTGCTTCCATCGTCTGGTGTTTCCCCGTCGGCGGCAGTGTCGTCGGCAGTGTCATCTGCTGAGTCACCGTTATCGGAATCACTGTCGGTACTTCCGGAGTCGGAGTTCGTGTCGGCGTCGGTCGAGCTGGATTCGTCGTGGCCCTCGGAAGAGGGCGGCAAGGTGTACGCCTCTTCTCCGTCGGCAGTCATGACCGTTGTCGATCCATCGGCGTTGGTTCGCTCGAAGTGATCGATGGTGTTGCCGTCCTTGCTCATGATGGGGATCGCCGGCCCAGCCCCGTCGGTCGTCTCGCGGGTACTCTCCGCCTTGGAGCCGCCGGTTCCGGTCGAACTCGAGTTGCCCCCGGGTGGTGGGCTCGCAGGGGGGTTCGGGTTGAGCGGACCGCTCGAACCGGGAAGCGAAGAGCCGCCTCCATCTCCGCGCGAACCCATTGAACCAACGGGATCAGCGGAGTTCTCAGTCGAGGCCGGAGCCGGGGGAGCCGTGCTCGGCGCCGGAGTGGAACCGCCAGGCGCCCCAGGCGTCGATCCCGAAGGCGGCGGCATCGGATCGCTCGAACCGCCGGTATCGGGTGTGTAACCGTGCGCCCCGGAGTCGCGGTCCATGGCGCCGCCAGATCCTGGGCCGTCGGTGCCGTACCCACTCGTCCCGCCGGACGTGCCGGACGTGCCGGACGTGCCGGACGTGCCGGGTGTGGGCGCCGAACCGGAACCGCCGAGGGTCGAGCCCAAACCGGCTGCCGCGGTCCCAGCGGGTGCACCAAGCGCCGAGTTGAACGCCCCCGTCAACTGATCCTGTTGCTCGGTCGAGTGGCCGCCGAGAAGTTGGCCATCGCGCATCGCTCCGAGGATCGTGGGGAGGTCACCGCTGGCGACCGCGTCCTTCACACCGTGGTCAAGCACATCGTGCAGGAACTCGTCGGCTTCATGGCGCGCCTGTGCTGGAATCTTGGACTGATCAAAGCCCGCCAGGGCGTCTTCGCCGGCCAACCGCTCCATCGGGTCGTTGCTGAAGAGCTTGTCGCCGAGCGCGTCGAGCAGTTGCTGTTCCTCGGCGGCCGTTCCCTCGATACCGACGCTCTGTCGAAGCCAGGCATCGCCGATCGGGTTCTCGCCCCTGTGTGCCTCGTAGTACTCGCGTCGAACTTCCGTTCCGTCGGTACCCAGCCCGGCGGCGGCATGCACATCGACACTCGGTGAGCTTCCAAAGCGAACCTCTTCGAGGTTCGAGATCCCGTCGCCGTCGATGTCGTCGGCGGTGGCGTTCGGTGGACTCCACGTGGTTGCCGCGTCGAAGCCCCACTCCTTCTCGACGCCATCGGAGAATCCGTCGCCGTCGGTGTCGGCGTTGTTCGGGTCGGTGCCGCCACGCTTCTCTTGGTAGTCGGTGAGGCCGTCGCCATCGGTGTCGCGAGTCGCCTCGCCGCGCGAGTATGAGTTGTCGATCGGTCGCTCGATCAGGACGGGTGTCAAGGTGACCGTGCCGTCCGCACTGACTTCCTTGGTGTAGTGCGCCTGCGTGTCACCAGAAGGAGGGGCCGACGACGTCGACGTGGAGCCGTCCGTCGTCGAATCTTCCTCGATCGTGTCCGGCCACTCGAGGTCGTCTAGTTCCAATTCGGTCTTCGGCGTGTCCGCGTCCTGTGCCACCACGACCTCCTTCGTTCGATGAGCGCCAACGTAAGCGAAAGCTGTGAGCGGGGCACCGGGCAAACTCCCGGTCACATGGACTCTTGGCAGGGATAGTGCGATGTCGCACGATGCCATCCGTTGCTGCTCGCGCTCGCCAGTGCTGGGTCTGCGAAGTCGGGTCGAAGCAGCCACTCACGTCGCACGCAGCGCGGGCAGAGCTCGACTGGCGCGCCTGACGCAACGGAGCACGTCATTCCGAAGAGCGTCCTGTCTGGCTGTCTGGCGGTTCGTGCTCGGCGAGTAGGCTGAGGCGAAAAATGAGATCGAATCAGCGTTTGCCAGATCCGCTTGACGGGAATCGCCGACGGATGCGCTCACCGTTGGAACGCGAAGAGTCCATTCTCGATGAGTTGTTCAGTGTCGAACGGCTCGAGCAGCACGCACGCACGCTTGCTGCCGCGCAGAAGGTCACCGACGCGCCGAATCGCGGAACCTCCGTGCAGCGTCGCGTCGCCGATAACGGGCGGGTTCTCGTGGAGTCATACCGCGTGCTCGCCCAAGCGATCAAGGACGAACGATCGATCACCCCAGCGGCTGAGTGGCTCGTCGACAACTTCCCGATTGTCGACGAGCAACTTCGAGAGATCCGCGATGACCTGCCGGCGAACTACTACCGCGAGCTCCCGAAACTGGCTGACGGTCATCTCGCCGGCTATCCACGGGTCTTGGGTCTGGCGTGGGCATACGTCGCCCACACCGATAGCCGATTCGACCCTGACAGCCTGCGATGCATGGTGCGGGCGTACCAGGAGGTGGAGACACTGACGATCGGCGAGTTGTGGGCGATAGCGATCACTCTCCGCATCCTTCTCGTCGAAAACCTCCGCCGTATCTCTGAAGAGATCGTTCGCAGCCGCACTGCGCGGCAGACGGCTGACGACATCGCCGACAGGTTGCTCGGCCTGAGCGAGGACGCCCCGGAGGACGCCGCCGCAGCGCTGCGTCGCCTATCGCACGACGCTGCCGACGGCTGCACGTGTGCAGCTCTTCCAGCGCCTACGCGATCAGGACCCTGCCGCCAATCCAGCTGTGCACGGGTTGGAGGAGCGGCTTGCGGTGCAGGGCACCAGCGCGGAGGAGTTGGTCCGCCTCGAGCATCAGCGACAAGCAACGATGAACGTGACGGTCCGAAACGTGATCACGAGCATGCGGCTCATTTCATGGTTCGACTGGGCCGAGTTCGTCGAGAGCGTGTGCAAGGTCGACGAACTTCTTCGAACCCGAAGTGAG